>NZ_JAEHBO010000110.1:0-12759 GCF_016483575.1 Bacillus cereus group sp. N12 | reverse complement strand
ATCAGGAAATAGCTCAAGTACAACAGTAACCGTTAACGTAGTAGAAAAAGAAGAGGAAAAAGATACAGAAGCACCGGTAATTTCAGCAAAACAAAGTGTAGCTGTACATGTAGGAGATAGCTTAAATGCAGGAGATTTAGTAGAAGTAAAAGATAATAAAGATCCAAACCCAGTAGTAACAGTAGGAGCGTATGATACAAGTAAGCCAGGTACAATATCAGTTCAAATAACGGCAACTGATATTGGGGGGAACAGCTCAACTGCAACGGTAACCGTTAACGTAGTAGAAAAAGAAGAAGAGAGGGATACGGAAGCACCAGTAATAGCAGCGAAACAAGGTGTAACCGTTCATGTGGGAGATAAATTAATTCCGGGAAGTTTAGTGAGTGTAAAAGATAATAAAGATCCAAATCCAGTAGTAACAGTAGGAGCGTATGATACAAGTAAGCCAGGCGCAATATCAGTTCAAGTAACGGCAACAGATGCATCAGGAAATAGCTCAACTGAAACAGTAAATGTGGTAGTTCTTGAGAAAGAAAAGCCAGAGCAAAAGCCAGAACAGAAAACTGCAGGAACAACTTCTAAAGAGCAGGGTAATGGATTACTTGCATCAAATTCTAATGATGTAGTTAAATAAGGTTTTAGCGGAAATTTATATAAGCGAAGATTTTAGAAGGTTCATCTATAAGTTTTTGTATCAGTCGAACTTAACTAATCAAAACCTTGTTATTATTAAATAAGGTGTTTTCCATAGGAACTCCAGAAACTTTATATGGAAAAAACGAACTGTCTTAGTAACGGTATGGTAACACCAATTAGAAATATTAATATTGGAAAAACAGAAAGTAGACGTTTTTTCAATTGTAGATTAAACTCCATTCTGAGGGTGTATAGTATTCATCATAACATAAAATTAATAGATTAAACATTCAGAATATTGTCGTTTTTACAGGTGTAATTTGTTAAAATTAAGTATACCTTTTTTAAATTTCAATTTTTTATATCAATAACTACTGTAGCCCTTTCGGGGTTTCGATTTTTAAAGATAGTTTAAGTTTTTTACTTTTACTTTCTTTTTAAATACAACTCCGAAAAGGGCTTTTTTGCGTTTTTTTGGAGAATATCACATTGTGAAAGGATGAAGGTTTTATGAAGATTAAGAGATTATTTTTAGTGTTAGGCGTTTTAGCTATGATGTTTGTTTTTTATAACACCTTTATAAAGGATGAACCTTAAACAGATGCTTTAACTCCTGTCAAAGTAGGGGATTTGAAACAAAAAGTTCAATACGATTATTTGTTTGAAGATGAATTATCAAAAAATGTGATTAACGATTTAGGAGGGCAATTCAAATTAATATTTGATGATATTGATAAGAACGGCTACTTAACCATTTATCAAAATAAAAAAGAACTAGAAATGTTTTTAGGAAATCATGTAACTACTACAGAATTAGCTAATGAATTTACATCGAACTATTTTAGTACAAATAAGAATTACAAAGTTACTTATAAAAGTAAACCAAGTCTATTTAATTATGAAAGACCAAGAACTGTTACAAAAGTAAAAAAAGGATTGTTTTTGGTAAAACAAAACGAATTAATTCTGGAATTTAAATATGTACCAGAAATAGATGGATTTCGTATTTCTGAGATTACATATTTAAAATAGCAAATTACTTGGAGGAATTCACTATGTTACAAATTAGAACTTTGATTGCTGATGCTTTAAGAATTGATGAAGAAGTGAATAGTTTTTTGAAATATTGTAATAATCAAGGGAAAATAGTTAAAGAAATAAAACCAAGTGGGATCATTAATCGTGAATATGATCAAGGCCAACCACTTGTAACCGTTATGGTTGTTTATGAAGGAATAATGCAGTTATGAAAAAGACGAGGATCAATTCCTTGTCTTTTTTATTTTCTAAGAAGGGTGGATATATCGACTATGAAAATAATAAAAAAAGTGATCGCCTTTAATTACAAATATAAAGACGTAGAGGAAAAACAGGTAGCACTTGAGATACTGGAATTCTATATTCATCAAAATTGTATTGTGATCTACAGTATAATTGATGGCAGATTCAAAACCATTAATAATAATCAGGCGTTCAAATTATTAGAAAGTGTACAGGTATCAAATAATTTGATTTGTTAACTTGAGAAAGTTAAATAATAAAATAAATTTTCTGAATTGGAAGATAAAATAAACTTTATTGTGATATAATTTAGTTGCATTTTTTCTTTTTCTTTTTTATATCACTAATTACTTATAACCTTTCGGGTTAATGAAATTACACAAAAAGGAACTTTATGTTGCTTTATTTTATTGTGTAAACACTTCATTATCCCGGAAGGTTATTTGTTTTTGCCTGAAAGGGGTGATGCTATGTCATAAGAACTAATTATTAAATAGAAACTGCTGCTGCAATGTCAAAAGTTTTTCGAAAAGGGGTGCATATTATGTTGGTTACAGTAATTGTGTCAGTTGTGGCTGGTATGGCCTCAGGATTGGCTAGTCATTACATCACAAACAAAAAGTTTTTGTTGCCTCGTAAGAGCAAACTTGCATTTCACCCGGGTTTCTTGGGAGAGATGTTTGTGGGCAGTATTGCTTCACTCGTTGGTGTTGCAATGTTTAACCCTGAAACAATGATGGATATTCTTAAGGTGAGTATTCTTGCTGGGATTTCAGGACAAGCTTTCCTGCTGCACAATCGCTTGGCAACGGAACAAGTGAAAACCGACGAGATTCAGTCAATTTCAAAGAAATTGACCGAACTCGAAAAAAAGAATAAGGAATAAAAGAGGAGTAATCTGTTATAAATAGAAATAGAGAGATGAGGAGATTTGGTTATGTAATGGCCAAATAAACAGAGTTGAGTTGAGGTGAGCCCCATGTCTCGAAAGGAAGTTTTTGATTATCTAGATGATCAAGAAAAGGAAGATTTAGCAGAATGGACAGAAGAGCTTAAGAATGCTCAATCTAAGAAAGCAGTTAAACTTTATTCAAGTAAGATAAAGGAACTGCTAGAAAAGATTGAACAGCGAATGATTAGTTCAGGAGAGGAAGCAGCGACGGTTAGCTTCTAATTGAATAGCAATATAGAAAGAAGCTGGTGGAGAATTTATCCACCAGCTTCTTTTTTTATCGGGCAACATTGTTTTAGTATTATCTATTGAAAAAAGTTTTTATTTAAAGGATATATCAAAAGATTAGCTGAATAGCAGTTGATGCTAGCCTAAGATGATTTTTTAACCTCGCTATATTAATAATATATTTATAAATTTTTAATAAAAAATACAACAATATTATGTAAAACATGTATACACCATACAGTCCAAAATGGTGGGAATTTTGTATGTCCATTCTCATATTTTCTTGTATAAGTCCAATAAGAGTATGCAAATACAAAACCCATAATGCAAGCATATAATATGTAAATATAGCTAAAATTGTGGCTCAATCCAAATATAATAGCTGAAATAAAGATAATCGATTTGTTGTATTTTTCCATACCAGGGATCAATTTCAAAATCCAAAATATAAACATTTGGTATAGAGCTGTTTCTAATAAAGGTGCAATGACTATGCCATCCACTATTTGAATCCATATATATTCATCTTCAATGGGTTTTTTTTGTAATCCTCCTGGTAGAAAACTGGTGGGGAGTGGTAACAAGAAAGATGCAAAAGTCATGAACAGAATAAACCATTGTGTTTTTAAATGATAAAAATAATGTTGTGTCTTCTGAATCATTGATATATTCTCCTATACTGCCGTGTCTTATTTACGGTTTATAAATAGGTGTACTTCTAATCTAGTAATAATTTAGGTATATAAAAAGACACTATATATAGTGTCTTTTTATACGTTGACCTATTCTGAAAGAAAATGTAGTGATTGATAATAGTTTGTTGGATACTTCTTGGTTGATATTAGTATACCATTATCATCAGTTATTTTAAATGTAATTATTCATATATATGATTTTTAATTATATTATGGTTAGAGTCATGTTTTTTCTTCTTATATGTAGTGCATAATTTGAGATTGTATAATGTCTTTCCATAAATCCTCCCTCATTGAAGTAAAAGGAACATCTATACTAGAAAGCAAAAAATAAAAAGGAATGTTTTAATAATGGTACTAGATTTTATAGTAAAATAGGTCTCATGGTATGAATGTACAATTTAGATATTTGCCCAATGAACCATATGCTTTTAGAACTGAGAAAGACCTTAAAACAAATAAGTTATATATTTTAAGACAGTAATGTTCCAAGCAGTATAGATGGGAACGTCAAGAACTTAAATGATTTAAGATTCACACTATATAAAAGTTGAAGTATACGACTAAGGAAAGAGGACTTTGCAGTGTACTGCACATTCAAGAATTAATTCTTTCGTAGGGAGTGCTTATATGAAAAGTATGAAAAATGTAATATTGCTAGTAGTATGTTTCATATTTTTAAGTGGTTGTAATTCCAAAAATGAAGCTGAGGTACAAAGTTTTATAAAAGAAAAACACGGAATCGATGTTGATATAACAGAATGGGGCTCAATAAACGAGAATAATTTTGGTAACACTTACCATACTGTGCAAGAAAAAGATAACAAATATCTAAAATTCCGAGTAAAAGTGCAAGGTTTCCTCTATTCATCTATAGTGGGTGACGAATACAAATATGGGAAAAAAACATATGAGGAATATAAGAAATTCCAACCAACTCTAGAAGAAATAAAAAAATTAGGGTACGTGGAAACTGAAGAGGAAAATGCTCTTCAATATTTGTTGGATAATGAAAATCCAGAAGAAGGAAGCCCGACAGATGAATTGCTATTAACTTTGAAAATGAGCAACGAGATTGACTTTAGCCAATTGGATTCCGTAGAATTAGATCGTTTATATGCTCTATTTCAACTCATTCAGAAGAATAATAAAAAGATAACAGAACTAGAGATTAAGGATCAAAATGGTAAATCCTTAGGTGGACCTTTTAAAAATGTACAAAATATAATAACAAAAGAAGAACTGTTATTAACAATGAAAACTACGATGTCAGATACCATAAACAAATATTGGGAAGGTTGGATTAGAACGCACACGAAAGTAGTAGAAAGATTATATGAATTGCAAAACGATCGATTTGCAATTCAAGGTATTACTTATATAAGTTCAGATGATGAGGATAGTCGAAAATATATAGTGACTTTAGTAATTAATACCACCAATAATATATTTGAAAACAATCCCCCTTTAATTGAGGATTTAATCAAAGTAACCACAATCCTTAAAGAAGAACTATATAATAAAAACTTTAACATCTATTTAACCAATAAGATAGGAACAATAAATGAAAATTGGTTATCATCAAAAGAAATCAAAGAAGCAAATAACATCGAAGATCTTGTAAAAGAAAGAGATCCTGCGAATTAAATTTAAAGTCCATTTAATGTTTGTTATTTAATTTGAAAGCATGATATATCGAAGTCTTAATCTATACCCATCAACTTTAGAATTTTATAACACCTCAGGCTGAAAATCCCGTGTGTTTTTGATAGAAAACGGCTTATTTTTCGCTTTGGGGTGTTTGCTTTTCTTAGGTTGATGGTGATGTAGTGTTATCATACGCCAATTTTCATGGTGATCCTTTTAGAGTAATTATCAATTTTTAAACTGATGTATATAGGAGATTACTCCATATACACCAGTTTAAAAACATAAAACACTTTATTTATCAAGTTAATTTAATTTGCATCCGCATAGGAGGGAGTGGGGATTCTAAACACTTGTTTGAATATTAATCACTTCAATCGTATTCCTTCGAATGCATTTATTACCAAGTCATGCACATAGGAATCATCTAACTTTTCACCAGTTACTAGCAACCGATAAAAAATTGGTCCGTAAATGAGATCGATGCTTAAGTCAACATCGAGATTTTCTTTTAATTCGCCTCTTTTAATTCCCTTCTCCAGAAGTTGTTTTGCTTGCAGGCGACGTGGTTGGAAATATCGAGCACGATATTCCTCTGCTAGTTTCGAATCAAATTGCCCTTCGCCAACTAACTCAGTAATAATAGTGCCTTCTCGACTTATTAAAAAACTGGCTAAACTTGTGGCGTGAGTTAAGATATCAGTCAATGCTGAACCTGTATCAGGTACAGGCAATCTGGCAGCAGCAGCAGAAAGAAAACCATCCATTACCACAGCAGCCTTATTTGGCCACCATTTATAAATCGTAGCTTTGCTAACTTTAGCACGGTCTGCAATTTTATCAACTGTGACTGCTTTAAAGCCACTTTCCAGTAATAACTCATAGGATGCAGAAAGGATAGCCTTTTGGGTTTCGATATTACGTGGTCGACCTCTTTTACCTTGCACATTAATCATTCCTTTCAAGAACATAAACTATACGTTTAGTATACTTAATATGAACGGATAATAAAATAGCCTATTTACAAAACTGAACGTTTAGTATATATTTTAGCTAATTAATAAACTGAACGTTTAGTTTATTAATTAGCTAGCAACTTATAATGGTAAGGTCTTTAAACAGGTTTCCAAATCCACAAAGTGAATTACTAAAAAAAATTTAGAAAAGGGGAATAAAAAAGTGGGGAAATTGGATCTTTTGAAAGAAGAACAGAAAGTAGTTCAGGCTCAATTTAGAATAATGGTAGTGCTGTAGTTCTTGCCAAGGCGATTCAGTAATTTTGAAATAAAAGTATGGGAGGAAATAGATATGTCTAATTTTAAAAATAAAGCAATCAATAAGGAGATTTCATCGGGTTTAATCATTCTTCTAGCAACTGCATGTGGTATTATTGTGGCTAATCTTTATTATGCTCAGCCTTTAATTGGGGTAATTAGTCATGTAATTGGGCTTTCAAATAGTAGCGCTGGATTAATTGTAACACTAACTCAGATTGGATATGTTGTTGGCTTACTATTTCTTGTACCTTTAGGGGATATTGTTGAGAATAGAAAATTGATAATTATATTGTTAATTCTAAGTGCAGTTGCTCTAACTGCCACAGTTTTTGTAAAGAGCGCAATCTTGTTGTTAGTAGCTTCATTCTTTATCGGATTGGGGTCGGTTGCAGCGCAAGTGCTCGTACCTTTTGTATCATACCTTTCATCGGAAGATGCACGCGGTCGTGTAGTTGGTAATGTCATGAGTGGCCTGTTATTAGGTATTATGCTTGCGCGTCCGATATCTAGTCTAGTAGCTGATATCTGGGGATGGAATGCAATATTTGCTTTATCTGCTACTGTAATCATTGTTTTGGCGTTTGTATTATCGAAAGTACTCCCTACTAGGAAACCAACGGAAAAAACAAATTATACTCCCTTACTTAGTTCAATGTGGCAACTACTACGAACTACTCCAATTTTACGCCGTCGCGCAATTTATCATGCTTGTGTATTTGGGGCTTTCAGCTTATTCTGGACCACTGTTCCATTATTATTGTCTAGTCCCGCTTTTCATTTTTCTCAGACTGCCATAGCATTATATGCACTTGTCGGAATTACGGGTGCAATAGCCGCTCCAATAGGTGGTCGTCTAGCTGATTTTGGCTGGACCCGATCCGCCACTGGGATAGCTCTCACTATTGTTATTATTTCTTTATTACTACCACTTATTATTCAAGGTAGTTCGCCCATCGGAATAGCTGTTTTAGTAATTGCTGCAATTCTGTTGGACATGGGAGTATCTGCAAACCTTGTGCTTAGTCAACGTTTAATTTTCTCATTGGATCCAGAAATTCGTAGTCGACTAAACGGGCTATTTATGGCTATTTTCTTTTTAGGAGGTGCTGTTGGTTCCTCTCTTGGAGGATGGGCATATGCCTTAGGTGGTTGGAGCCTAACATTATGGATAGGAATCGCTTTTCCGATCATAGCCCTTCTTTATTTTTCTACAGAGAAATAGTTTTATAATTGAATTTTAGCAGTCCGCATTCGTTTTAATGCTTATTCATTGGTATATCCCAGTTTTATAGATTAATGGCGGTTATTTTGAAATTTGTATCATTTCTATTTTTGTTTTCAGTTCTTTTAACTGTTGTCGCATTTTCCATTGTCTTGATGATCTATTACCCATTTTTAACATTCCTTATACAATTATTTAAGAATGAGTATAGCATATAAGGGCAGTCTGTATGAAAATGAACTATTTAAATATAAATTAAACAAAAGCGTTTATTAAAAAAAGACCTCTTACGGAAAGATAAGAGGTCATCAAAAAATGTTGTATTTGAAACACGCGATGTTTCATAAAGATATTTTAACATAAATTTATATATTACGTATAATAAATATAAAAATTTATGAAAAGAATAAAAGTGTATAAATCCGTATTTAAATGAAGAATCCCTAGACTTAGGGGGCTAGGGATTCTCGGTCTGGTATACTTCACACGATATTATAAAAAGAATAGAACGTACTGAAGATAACATATGAATGTTTCGTAAATGTATCAACAAAGTGAACAAAAGCGTAATTTGAATAAAAAATGACAGCTGAAATGTTAAGGCCGTATCAGGTGTCACTAAAATAGATATTGAGTTTTATTATTAGGTTTTTTAATTGGTATTTTTGCTCTTATTTCTAGAGGAAATTGTACTAAAGATTGCTCCAGACATTGCACCGATTAAAGTCATAAAGATCGCACTCCAGGCTGCAAATGACATAATTACACCTCCTAGTAATAAATTGTTGTAACTAAATAAAGTTATTGTTTCTTAGCCCTTTTAACAGAAATGATGATTGCAACAATTATTAAGAAAATAAGAGGAGCCCAAGAAAAGAAAGACATTTAGTACTCTCCCTTCAATATTAGATTTGTACATTCTTATAAAACAATTATCTCATGTTCGTAAATCAAATATACAGAATATGTAATATTGCATATCGAATTGTAGATTGAGAAGAAGTGACAATGATAATTGAATAAAAAATAGCTCTTACTACTAAGTAAGAGCTCCTTAAACAGAGAAAAAGTCGTATGTGATTCTATATGAGAACCACAATAACGTTTAAACCCCTAATGTATAGTTGTTTATATGTGTTGACTGTAGTAGAACTAAAAAAATGCTATTTTACTTGAAGGCTAACAACTATCATCACGAGATTAAGAGTTACTATTTACACAATGATTACATCGAATTAGTTAAGTAATTCTATATACGAACGACAGATAATACTATCATTTTTTTGTGTTTAAGTGAGTTCCCTGAAGTGTTTGCGGTATATGAGGGATTCACTGAAGCGCAGATTAAGAAGATATACAGAGGAAAATTACAATAAAAGAGCAGTTAGCAAAAGCTAACTGCCCGGCTGGTTCTCCAAAAGGGGGAAAGGAGAAAGGTTAGGGACTTCATTAAATGAGTTATGGCCATCGCCTATCTATATTATTGACGAAATATTAAGTTTTATTCTGGGGAACCCAAAAAAAGCACCTTTAAAAAGTGCTCTTTAAGGGAAAAGCGAGATACTGAAAAATAAATTAGGGTTTTTTGCTTCGAGATAATATATGACCATCTCATCATAATGTGATGATGAATCACAAAAGAACAGCTAGCAAAAGCTAACTGCTCATCGCCAAGGGGGAAAGGAGAAAAATCTAATGTCATCTACATTGTTGACGGAATATTGAGTTTTATTCAGGGGATTTACTAATTATGTAGGTTACGTGAGAAGCCCTATTAACATCCAAGCTGCCCCGATTAGAATTAAAGTTTTGAATGTAATCCAAAATGGTAACTTCTCTCAAGATAAAGAGTGGATTACAGTAGGAACTGATAGAACTAGACCAGGACAAGAGGCACTGTATATCGTTTGGAAAGATTTCACTACTAATCTAGGACGAATTCGTTTCTCAAAATATACAACCGGTGTTAATTTAAATCTTTTGATTACCGATATAGATATCATTTCTCCTCCAAATGCTAATACATTTGTAGAAGGAGAATACGTGATAGTAGACAAGCAAGGGGTTATTTATGTATTTTATGCAGTAATACCAAACAACAATCTACTATTAAAGCAGGCCAATAGGACAATTCGAATGAGAAAATCAACTGATGGTGGACAAACTTTTCCAGTGAATACGGACGTAGCAGTTTCTACAACACCTTTCGCTGCTGCAGCGAACAATGTTGTTCCATGTGAACCCGGGTTTAACCGTACAGTTATTTTTGTAGATGCTCAAAGGGATATCAGGAATAATGAATTTCCTCAAGCTTCCATTGGACCTGATGGCACTATTTATGCTGTATGGAATGGTGGTACAGTAATGGGGATATTAATATCTTTTTGGCATTCAGCAGAAATCAAGGGGCAACTTGGTCACAACCAGTGAATATCACGCAGGGTCTACCATTTGCATTTTTCCCTTCAGTAGCTGCCAATGCTAAAGGAGCGCATATTCGATATAATCGTTTTAATGATCCAGCGGGAGTTGGTGGAATTGGCAACGGAACATTCGGGATATTTAAGAAAACTTTCTCTGTTACTGGAGGTTTAAATCCAGAATCAGTAATAAGTAACCCATCTTCTCCAGTAACTATTACTAGACCACCTCAAGATCCTGGTGTTGGTCCTTGTTATATGGCTGACTATAATCAAGTCATTACAGGTCCTCGACAGTCTCTGCTTCATGCCTGGAGTGATAATCGTAATACGTTGAACGGGCTGAATAATCCAAATGTATTCTTTAGAAAAACCGAGTCAAAGCCATAACCTAGCAAATTCCTCTAATAAACCTCTTTCTAGTAATTCCTCAACCTAATCCCAATTATTTAATGAGCCATCACCAGCATTTTGGAAAAAACCACGCTAAGAGTTTTTAAATCATTTTAATCTTATTTTAAATAGTGTTGCATTAAATGTTCTTGGCGTTGTTAAAATTACTTGTTTTTATGTCGAAATGTGCTTAACGTGGTTTTTTCCGTTTTGCGGTCTGTATCCAAAAAAGAAAAGGCGCCCAGATAAGGGTGCCTTTTCTAATAGTTTTTTTAGCAGAAACAAGCAGCTCCAACGATGATTAATAATATAAACAATACAACTAATAAAGCAAATCCTCCAGCAAAGCCACAGCCTCCGCCGCAACTACCACCAAATCCCATAATAGTTCCTCCTTTAAATCGGAGGGTAAAACAAGGGTTCACTCATGTATTTTAACGGATTCAATTTACTGTATGTTTTTACGCATGAATTGAGCAGGTCCTTTTGAAAATAAAGAAAAGACACCCAAAGGTGCCTTCCCCCGACTTGAACCATCTTAATTTTAATAATATGTATTGGACTCGCATCCGAATATTATTTTACCACGTTAAGTAATGTTGGCCATTGTGAAAAAATAAAGGCACTCTTTCGAGTACCTTTTTACTATTCTACTTTTAACTTAATTTCTTCACCTGTCATACCGCCACTAGCTTTTAAGAAAGGTCCTGCAGCATCTTTTGGTATATCAAATACAATTTTACCTGTCTGTGTTAGACCAGGATTCAATTGTTTTAAGAAGAAGTCAGTTTTACCACCATTAGCTAAGTCAAAAGATGTTTGACCTTGTACTGAAGATGTGAATTCACGACCTTTGTTATCTACCAATTTAAAGCTGTTAGTATCAACAGTGATAGAGTCTTTTTGATTATTAGTAAGTATAACTTCTAAAACCTTAAAGACACCTTGTGCTTGTTCTTGTGAGTATTCATTACCCACAGAATCTACTGTTTCCATAGATCCTACAGAGATTTTTACATCAGAAGATACGCCTTCTTTTGATACCGCTTTAGTGTTTGTTGAAGTCTTTTCTGTTAAATCTCCGCCACCAGCGATCATAGCAATTATTCCGATTACAAATAAAGCTATAATGCCTAGGCATCCAAACTTAAATATTTTTCCCACGTATCTCTTATTCATAAAGAAAAGACACCCTAAGGTGCCTTTTCCAATAGTTTTTTAGCAGAAGCAACTGCATCCGATAATGATTAATAAAATAAATAATACAACTAATAAAGCAAATCCTCCAGCGAAACCGCAGCCTTCGCCGCAACTACCACCAAATCCCATAACAATAGTGCCTCCTTTAGATCAGAGGGGAAAACTAGGGGTCATTTCATGTAATTTAATGGGTTCACATTACCTTATGTATTTAAGAATGAATTGAGCAAGTCTTCTTGAAAATAAAAAAAAGACGCTATAAAGCGTCCCCACAATTGGGTAAATAAGAAGTAAGGTTTCTAAGATAACTGAAAAAAATAGAACAGGTGGTTAGAGTTTATCACATTCTTTTGCTGAGTGATCATGCATTATTACATATCATAATAAATTCCTCTATTTTCCATTTGATAAAATGAATTACCAATATTAATAAGATTCAAATAAATATTTCTACAAATTCAAAATATTTACAAAATTTGAAAGAGTGATATATTTAAGGTGCAAGTTATAAAAATATTTGAGGGGGAATTTTTATGTTCAAGAAATTAGTAGTTGGAACATTAGCAACTGGTATTATGCTATCTGGTGCAGGTGGAGCGATGGCTGCAACACCTAATACTGATGGTGCAAAGACAGACAAGATTACTATGGCAGCAGATAAGAAAAATATTAAATTAACAGGGTATCTATCAAGAAATTCTATACCGAGCACAACTGTACTATATGGAATCACGTGGTACTTGAAAGACGCATGGCAAGAAAGGGATGGTACATGGACAGGTTATTTTGAAGGATGGTATTAATT
>NZ_JAEHBO010000011.1:0-113198 GCF_016483575.1 Bacillus cereus group sp. N12 | reverse complement strand
AACTTTATCTCATTTGAGTATGTATTAAATGTTGTACCTTTTTTGGCCATGAAAAATCCCCTCCAAGTAATAGTGTAACATCCATGTGTATACATGGTCTTTTTCACACTGTCTACCTAAAGGGGATAATATCAGTATGGCGGTCTTTTTTTTATTCTGCTATTTGCAAGTAGTAAGATTCCCGCCTCAAAATTCAGCTGAAGCAAAGAAGTTAGGTGTGAATCAGGCTGCTAGTTAAAAATTACGAAGATAGGAAAAAATCCCCACTAATTAAATTTTCAATTTATAATAGAAAAAGAAGTAATTTTAGAAGAATATTTATGGGGAGAAAGAGAACATGTATAAAATATTAATTGTAGAAGACGATGAGAAAATTGCGGGAATATTAGAGGAGCATTTAGAAAGGTATGGCTATCAATCATTTAGAGCAATTGATTTACGTCATATAAAAGATGAATTCGTAAAAGTGAATCCACATCTCGTATTACTGGATATCAATTTACCATATTTTGATGGTTTCTATTGGTGTCGTCAAATCCGCACTGTATCGAATGCGCCGATTATTTTTGTTTCTGCAAGAACAGGGGAAATGGATCAAGTAATGGCAATTGAAAATGGCGGAGATGATTACATTACAAAGCCATTCCATTTAGATATTGTCATGGCTAAGGTGAAAAGTGCACTTCGACGTGGGTATGGTGAGTATGCTTCTGCGGCAGAAAGTGATTGTTTAGGTGTGAATGGACTTTTGTTATGCCCGTCCCAACACGTTGTTGAGTGGCAAGGGCAACAAACAGAGCTGACAAAAAATGAATTTTACTTATTAGAGTGTTTAATGAAACAAGCGAATCAATATGTAACGCGTGAAGAATTGTTAGAAGCTCTGTGGGATGAAGTAGCTTTTGTTGATGATAATACACTGACTGTGAATGTAAAGCGCGTAAGGAAGAAACTAGAGGAGCTAGGTATTAAAAATGCGATTGTAACGAAACGTGGATACGGTTATGCGCTTCTTACAGAGTGGAGTGAAGGGCATGCAGGTTAAAAGTTACATCATAGACCGCTTTGCTTTACTTCTTTCTTATGTTGTAAGTCTTTGTTTATTTGGACTCGTATTGCAGTTGCAAAGTCTTTTAGAAAAAAGATCAATTGATTGGAGTACGTGGTTATACGGACTTTTATTAGGGACAGTTGTGTTTACTGTATACCTCATTTACGATTACCGAAAAAGAAGTGTTTTTTTAAAGAGAATCGAAAAATATGTTGCTGATGGAAATACATTACATGATTCTTTACTTATTGATACTTCGTATACGACAGAACAAGAGATGATCGTTGAATCTTTTACGCTATTAAGACAGCAATATATGAATGAAGTTCACAAACAGCATGCGAAAGAGCAACAGCAAATGATATTTATGAACCAATGGATTCATCAAATGAAGACACCAGTATCTGTTATTGAGTTACTCTTACAGAAGTTTGGTAAAGAGCATCGTGAAGCGAGAGCAACAGTTGAAAGTATTCGTGAAGAAAATAACCGTATACTAAATGGTTTAGATTTAGCGTTACATATGGCAAGGTTAGAGCAATTTGCGAAAGATTATAAAGTAGAAGTAGTAAATGTGATAGATATTATTCGAGGTATTATTAATGAAAATCGAAAGTCTTTCATTCAATCGTCTGTATTTCCGAAAGTAATGTTTGAAGAAGATACTTGTATGGTTGCATCTGATAGAAAATGGCTTAGTATTGCTATAGGGCAAATTGTTGTAAATGCAATTAAGTATACGAGAATTTCAGAAGCAGAGAAAAAGGAAATTCAATTTCAAATTGAAGAGAAAGATCAAAAGGTGTTATTACATATTAAAGACAATGGAATCGGTATTCCGGAGCAAGATGTAAAGCGTATATTTGATCCGTTCTTTACGGGGATAAATGGCCGTAAAACGAGAGAAGCGACTGGAATGGGTTTATATATTACGAAGGAAATTTGTGATAATTTACATCACGGTATTTATGTGCAATCGGCTGAAGGGGAAGGGACAACATTTACGTTCCAATTTGCAAAAGATGAAGAATATCATACATTAATGAGAAAAATGACAAAACTGTAAGATAACAAAACGTTTTGTAAGGGAAATCACTCGTTTCTTTTTCTTATTTTTCTTATAGTAAATGTAAGAAGAAAACACATAGGGGGATTAGAAATGAGTGTTCTTGAAGTAAAAGGATTAACGAAGGTGTATCAATCAAAAGGTTCAGTAGCGACGACTGCTTTAAATGATATAAATTTTAAAATAGAAGAAGGCGAATTTGTAGGGATTATGGGTCCTTCAGGAAGTGGAAAAACAACGCTTTTAAATTTATTAGCAACAATTGATAAGCAAACTTCAGGTCATGTGCTTGTAAATGGTGAAGAAATTAATCAAATGCGTGCTGCAAAATTAGCAGAGTTTCGTCGTACACATTTAGGATTCATTTTCCAAGATTTTAACTTACTTGATACGTTATCGATTAAAGAAAACATTATTTTACCGCTTGTAATGGCGAAAAAATCTGTAAATGAAATCGATGCGAAAGTACTAGAAATTGCGAAGTTTTTAAACATTGAAGAAATATTAAATAAAAAAGTATATGAAGTATCAGGCGGACAACAACAACGTGCAGCAGCTGCGAGAGCGATTATTCATGAACCGACGTTAATTTTAGCGGATGAGCCAACTGGAAACTTAGATTCTAAGTCGGCAAAATCATTAATGAGCGCGTTGCAAGATTTGCATGAACAAAAGAAAGTAACAATTGCAATGGTAACGCATGATCCAGTAGCGGCGAGTTATTGCGAACGTATTCTTTTCATACGTGATGGAGAGATTTTCTCAGAAATACATAAGGGAAGAACGAAACAAGCCTTTTTCCAAGAAATTTTGGACGTACTTGCGATGCTAGGAGGAGAATATCATGAACTTTCGCCAGCTCGCGCTTAATAACGTAAAAGGAAATTGGCGTAATTATAAAGCGTTTCTTATTAGCAGTTGTTTATCGATTGTCGTATTTTTCATGTATGCTTCCTTCATTTATCATCCAGATGTCGTAAGCGGTAATATTAGTATGAAGACGATGATTTCAAAAGGATTAGAATCGATGAATTATATTGTAGTCATCTTCTCAGCGCTCTTTATTTTATATGCAAATTCAACATTTTTACGAGCAAGAAAAAAAGAGTTTGGTCTATTAACATTAATAGGCGGAACGAAATCTCAACTTGGCCGAATGATTATATTAGAACAGCTTATGTTAGGTAGTATTGCAATTGTAGTAGGTATTGGACTTGGTATGCTTTGTTCAAAATTATTCTTCCAAGCATTAAGCGTAATATTGAAAATAGATAAAACACTTCCACTCGTATGGAATAGTAAAGCGGTTTTGATTACAGCGGGTGTATACTTTATTCTATTTTTAATTCTATCATTGTTTAGCGTTTGGACAGTAGGACGCTTGCAAATTATTGATTTATTAAGAGAAGCAAGAAAACAAAAAGTAGAACCTTTTGCATTTACATCGTTATGTGTAGCAGGAATAGGATGTATTATTGCCGCATATGTGCTTAGCTTCCAAGTGACATTTATGAATTTTATCATGCTGTTTTTACCGATTGTAGGGCTGACGATAGGCGGAACTTATTTGCTGTTTACACAAGGTAGTACAGTCGTATTAAAGGCGTTGCAAAAACGAAAAAAATCTTTTTATACATATCCAAATATGTTCGTACTTAGCAATCTTATTTATAAAATGAAAGATAATGCTCGTTTTTTATTTGTAATTTCTATCATTACGGCGGTTGTATCTTCAGCAGTCGGTACACTGTACGTATTCTTTGAAGATATGAGTTATAAGACAGTAACTAGTACCCCGCATGCTATTTCGTATGAGGAAAAGGGAATCAATACGCATAATGTTATAAAAGAAGGAAAAACAAAAGAATTAATAAAAAAACACGGATTTGAAGAAGCGCGAGAAGTAACGTATGTAAAACTTCCTGCAACTCAAAAGGTAACGATGTTTAACGGTGAACATGAGATGCCATTAGGGATTATATCTGAAAAGGAATATAATAAAGAAGCGCGTAAACAGAACGTGCCAGAAGTGCAAAATAAGCCGGGAAGTGCAACGATGGTTGTAATTGATATGATGAATGATATTGTCAAGCCGGATCTTACGAAGCCATTTGAATTTACATTGAACGGACAAAAACAGTATATTAAGCTAAATGATCCAGTATCAAAGTCTGTTTTTAATGATGATAGTTATTTAATTGTGAATGATGAGGATTTTGTAAAATATTCACAGCTCACAGCAGATGAAGAAAAGACGAAATATTATGGATATTACATTGAAGATTGGAAAGAAACAGAAAATCTTGTACTAGACTTAAAGAAAGAAATTGTGCAAGAACAACAACAGAATTTCCACAATTCCATCCTTACGTATAAAGCGATAAAGGAGCAAGGAGCAATTACAATGTTCATAGGCTTCTTTGTAGCTGTACTGTTCTTCTTCTTCGCTTGTAGTATGACATACTTTAAATGGTTTAACGATAAAGAACAAGATCGTATTCAATTTAAATCGTTAAAGAGAATTGGTATGACAGATAAAGAAATTCGTAAAATTGCAATTCGACAAATGGGCGTTATCTTCTTTATCCCGATTTTAATCGGTTCTATTCATAGCGGGTTTGCTCTTCATACGTTAGGAAAAATGCTTTATATTGATTTATGGAAATCAGGTGCGATTGTAATTGGGGCATACATTGTAGCTTCTGCAATTTACTTTATGATCGCGCAAAGAGGATATTTAAAACACGTAAAAAGCTAGGGAAACCTCTAGCTTTTTGCCTATGTAGTAAGTTACAGGGGGACGATAGATGAACATTCGGCAACTAGCGCTGCAAAATATAAAAGGAAATTGGCGTAATTATAAAGTGTTTTTCTTAAGTAGTTGTTTTGCGATATTTGCGTCTTTTGCATATATGTCGGTTATTGTGCATCCGTATATGCAGGAGACGATGTGGTATCAAAACGTACGCTGGGGACTTATTATATGTAATGTTATAATCATTTCTTTTTTCGTTATATTTATTTTGTACTCTACTTCTATTTTCATAGAGGCACGTAAGAAAGAATTAGGGTTATATATGTTAATGGGAGCAACGAAGTCTAACGTAATTGGAGTGATTATGACCGAGCAAATATTGATCGGGGTATTTGCTAATATTTTCGGTATTGGGCTTGGCATGATTTTTTTAAAGCTCTTCTTCATGGTGTTTAGTATGTTATTGGGGCTTCCGAAAGAACTCCCTGTCATATTTGACGTGAGAGCAATTGGGGGAACGTTTGTTACATATATGGTCGTTTTTATTGTCTTATCTTTTATAAGTGCTTTACGTATATGGAATATAAAAATCATTCGGTTATTGAAAGAATTTCGAGCAGATAAAAAAGAGAAGAAAACATCAATGTGGCTTTGTATATTTGGCTTTATTTGTTTAGGTATAGGATATGCGTTAGCGTTACAAACGACGATGCCAACGATAGCATTATACTTTTTCCCTGTGTCTATACTTGTCTTTTTCGGAACGTATTTTTCTTTTACACATGGTGTTAGCCAATTGTTAGAAGTGATAAAACGAAATAAAAAGATTATGTATACATATCCGTATTTATTTATAGTAAACCAATTGTCACATCGAATGAAGGAAAATGGACGCTTTTTCTTTCTGATGTCTATGGCAACGACGTTTGTAGTTACGGCAACAGGTACGGTGTTCTTATATTTTTCCGGTATGCAAGATATGTGGCGGGGCGGAGGAGTACACTCATTTTCATACATAGAAAAAGGTACTTCTTCTCATGAAGTCTTTGCGGAGGGGACGGTTGAACAATTATTACACCAATATGGGTATAATGATTTTCAATCTATGAGTTTTGTTGGAGTGTATGCATCATTTCAGTCCAATAAAGGAGAAACAGAGGTAGCGTCGCTTATAAAGGAAAGTGAATACAATCAAGAGGCGAGAAAACAAAAACAGAAAACGTATCACCCTAAAAAAGGAACCGTTACGCTTGTTTATTATAATGAACGTAATGATCCGAATGTATATAATCAAAAAGGAATCCAATTACAAGTAATGAAACAAACGTATCAATTCGCATTTAACGGTCAGAAAGAAGGGGTGCAATTTAACCATCATCCTTCGTACATTAATGGTCTATTTTTTGTCATGAATGATGAAGATTTTGCTAGTATAGCAAATCAGGTTCCTGAATCTGAAAAATTGATATATAGAGGCTACACATTACCGAATATCGAAAATACGAAGGAATTAAACGCTGGTTTACGGAAACATATGAACAAAGATACAAATGATGCATTTCGAAGTAATATGGAGCTATATGTGAATATGAAAGAGTTTGGCAATGTTACTCTATTTGTAGGCTCATTTATTAGTATATTATTCTTCCTTACTTCATGTAGCATCGTATATTTTAAATGGTTTCATAATATTGCATCGGATCGAAAACAGTACGGGGCACTTTCTAAACTTGGAATGACGAAGGAAGAAGTGTGGAAGGTTTCTCGTTGGCAATTATGTATGTTATTTTTTGCACCTATTATAGTAGGAAGTATGCATAGTGCAGTTGCGTTATATACATTTCATAATACGATTTTTATGGACGGTTCATTAAGAAAAGTAGGCTTGTTTATTCTGTATTATATCGCTGCATGCATCGTTTATTTCTTCTTCGCTCAAAGAGAATATAAGAAACATTTAGACTAGCGAATGCTAGTCTTTTTTTAATATTCGAAATTTACATAGAAGAATATAAAAAAGTATGGTATAACAGTAAGAAAACGAAAAAGAGGGGAAAAGACGATGATTCGAGTAGGATATTTAGGACCAGAAGCAACATTTACAAATATGGCGGTGAGTCGTTTTTTTCCGGAAGCAGAGCATGTACCGTATCGAACGATTCCGGATTGTATAGATGCAGCCGCAAATGAAAGTGTAGATTTCGCAGTCGTACCGTTAGAAAACGCAATAGAAGGTTCAGTAAATATAACGGTCGATTACCTCGTGCATGAGCAACCACTTTCTATTGTAGGAGAAATTACAGTGCCAATTCAGCAACATTTACTCGTACATCCGCAGTATGCAGAAGTGTGGGAAGAAGTATATGCAGTGCATTCTCATCCACATGCTATCGCACAATGTCATAAGTTTTTAAATGAAGAATTAAAAGGGGTAACTGTTCGAGACATGACATCAACAAGTGCTGCTGCACAATATGTGAAAGAACATCCTGAAGAAAAAATCGCTGCCATTGCAAATGAAGCAGCCGCAGAAAAATACGGATTAACAATTGTAAGACGTGACATTCATACGCATAAAAACAATCATACACGCTTCCTAGTGCTCCATAAGAAAAAGAAAGCAATACTCTCAAATAACGGAGAAAACCGCGGGGAGAAAACGACGCTTATGATAACGTTACCTGCAGATTATGCAGGGGCACTATATCAAGTGTTATCAGCTTTTGCATGGAGAAAATTAAATTTATCAAAAATCGAATCACGCCCGATGAAAACAGGACTCGGAAATTACTTTTTCTTAATCGATGTCGATAAAGCATACGATGACGTATTATTGCCAGGCGTAACGATGGAACTTGAAGCGCTCGGTTTTTCTGTTACTGTGCTGGGGAGCTATTCTTCTTATTGGTTGTAAAGGGTAAGGGAGAGTATTTGTCGTATTTTGTAGTTAAATCGATATAATTTCAGTCGATAATATACCGTCTGATAGATAAATAAAATCCCACCATTTATAGGTGGGATTCTTTACTTTAACTTAGCAAGACGATCCTCTAACTGACCACGCCAAATATTGGCTAGTTCAGGAACAGCAAGAATCTTTTCAATGCCATCTTTATCTTTTCTATTATGAAAATAAATTTCGTTAGAAAACAAAACAGATACATTGTTTGATGGACGTTTTAGCAATGTGATTTTAGAATCTTTACGTACAGTACCTTCTTGAAGAACGCGGCATAGGTAGCCAGTAAATCCAGTTGCTACAATGCGCGGCAGTATGCCAGGAATACCGAGGCGTTTTGAAATAGTGCTACAAGGTACTCTTGCTTGTGTCACTTGAATGATTGCTTCACCAAGTTGATATGTATCTCCGATGCAAACATCACGCTCTAACATATTTGTTACGGTAATGTTTTCGCCAAATGTGGAAGCTGGAAGCGTAGTTTGAAATTCCTCTTCCCATAGTGCGTAATGCTCGTGTGGGTACACACAAACAGCGCGATCAGGACCGCCGTGATGTTTTAAATCCGCTACGTCATCACCACGAAATCCGTCTTTTGAGAGAAAGGCCTCTTCTGTAGGATCTTTACATATACCTGTTATCATTTCTTTATCTTCGCCATATTTCATTTGTTTCGGTTTACCAGTACTAAAGTGAACGAGTTCAATTCCCATATTCGATCTCCTTTACGATTGATTACAATATTATAGCATTAAAAAAGCACAGAGAATTATAAAAACTCTGTGCTTTACATTAATAAACGAGAAATCCTGCTTTATCTAAAGCCTCGCAAGCAGCGTCTAATTTTTCTTTAGAATCTGCTTCAATTGTATGTAAGTGAATACCATCTGTAAGTTGCGAAAGATAGGAAGCATTTGTATTTTCGATTTTTTGTAAATATTGCTCTACATCAAATCGATTACTTACCATAATTGATGCTGTTAAGTCGCCGTATACAGGGTGCTCAACTTTTACGTCTTTAATCGTAACGCCATGATCAACAAGCATTGTAAGTTCTTGACGTACTTCTGCTGGTTTATGTTGGCATACAATCACGCGTTCAAAAGCCTGTTGCTTCTCCTGTGGTTTTAAATATAAATAGCCTTGAGCAGTTGCGATAATTGGCTCGTTTCTTGCTTTTAGTAAGGAGATATCTTGCACAATAACTTGTCTACTTACGTTTGTCTTCTTAGATAGTTCGTTTCCAGATAACGGTTCATTTGCAGCAAGCAGCCACTGAAGGATAAGTTGTCGTCTTTCTTCACCTAAAATCTTTTTTTGTTCATTTTGTTTCATTATGATTTAACACCTCTATAAAATTGATTTCCAATTGTGTGTAGTGCATGAATAGTAGTATCAATTTGTTCTTTCGTTGTTTGTTGTCCGAAAGAGAAGCGGACATATTGTTTAGCCTCTTCATACGTTCTTCCAATTGCAAGCATTGTTTTCGAAGGTTCTTGTTTACCAACTTGGCAAGCACTTCCGGTCGAGATGGCAATACCGCGGCGGTTGCATTCTAGCATTGTATATTGACCTTCTATTCCTTTTATTGTAACCCCAATAATATGTGGTAAACAAGAAGTAGAATGACCTTCTACTTCAATTTCTAGCGGAAGTGTTTGTAATTCCTCTAAAAAGTAGGATCGTAACTCTTTAAAACGTAAACTTTCTACCTGTTGATTTTTCAATATATTTTCAGCAGCTGTTAAAAAAGATGCGATGCCAGGAACGTTCACTGTGCCTGGGCGAAATCCTTTTTCGTGAGAAGTTCCCGGGAATATTTGTGCCCAGCGAACTTGTGGATTTATATAGCAAGCGCCGACACCTTTTGGACCGTATATTTTGTGTGCTGAAACAGAAAGACTATCAATTCCCATCTCAAAAACATGGATAGGCAGTTTACCAAACGTTTGCACACAATCCGTATGAAATAAAATATTATATGTTTTTAAAAGGGCCCCAATTTCTGCTATGTTTTGAACAGTCCCAATTTCAGAGTTTCCATGCTGTATACTTGCTAGTACAGTATCTTCTGTAATAGCTGCCTCTAAATCTACTAAACAAATGAGTCCGCTTTTATCAACAGGAATTTCAGTGATCATATAGCCTTTTGATTTTAGAGATTGAAAATAACTTCGAATGGATGCATGTTCCATAGGTGTCGTAATAATATGCTTCTTATTTCGGGCACTTAGAAGTGATTGAATCGCAAGATAGTTCGATTCCGATCCACAGCTTGTGAAAAATACTCCTTGTTCTTTGCCTCCAATCATTTCCGCAAATGTTTTTCGGCAAACTTGTAATAAAGAAGAAGCCGTTCCTCCAATATCATGTAAACTTTGTTCATTTCCGAAGTATTGCGAAGCTGCTTTCATATATGTTTGTAACGCTTCCTCGCTCATAGGTGTAGTAGCTGCATAGTCAAGATATATCATCATGTAAGTTCCTCTCTCTAGTAAGAGTTACATTTCTTTTACTTTTTAAATGGTAGTAGTGAAAATAAGAATTATAAAAAAACTCTTGTCATTATTTTAAAACTATGTAAATATAGGTGTCAAGACAGTTGAAAAGTGTAAAGTAGGAGGCAACAATTATGCCAAGTGCAGATGTCTTAATTATTGGAAGTGGCGTTGCGGCACTTCGTGTTGCAAAAGAGATTTGTCACGAAAAGAATGTGATTATTATCACAAAGGAGACGAAACGTAATAATAATACACATTTAGCTCAAGGTGGAATTGCCGCAGCGGTAGCGACATATGACAATCCTAATGATCATTTTGAAGATACGTTAGTAGCAGGGTGTCATTATAACAATGAAGAAGTGGTCCGTTATTTAGTCGAGGAAGGACCGAAAGAAATTAATAACCTTATTGAAAGAGGAATGAAATTTGATGGAGATGAAACAGGTCCTCATCTTGGAAAAGAAGGGGCGCATCGAAAACGTCGTATTTTACATGCAGGTGGCGATGCAACAGGAAAGAATTTATTAGAGCATCTTATTCAAGAAGTAGCTCCATACGTTACGGTAGTGGAACAGGAAATGGTGCTCGATTTTATTATAGAAAAAGATAAATGTGTTGGGGCTTTAACTCGCAACAATAAAGGAGAACTGAAACGTTACAATGCAGATTATACGGTGTTAGCTTCAGGCGGTATTGGCGGTTTATACGCCTTTACTTCTAATGATGAGACAATTACAGGCGATGGACTTGCAATGGTGTACCGCGCAGGTGGGGAACTTGTAGATTTAGAGTTTATACAATTTCATCCGACGATGTTATACGCGGGTGGGCGTTGTTCCGGTCTCGTGTCCGAAGCTGTTCGCGGAGAAGGAGCTGTCCTTATAAATGGAAAAGGACAGCGTTTTATGATGGAGATACATCCTGAACAGGATCTAGCCCCGCGTGATGTAGTGGCTAGGGCTATTCATGAACAGCTACTTGAGGGTGAAAAAGTGTACTTAAACATCGAAATGATTCAAAACTTTGAACAACGCTTTCCGACCGTGTCATCGATATGTAAAACAAATGGAGTCGATATAAATAAAAAACTTATTCCGATCGTGCCCGGTACTCATTTTCACATGGGCGGCGTGAAAACGAACTGTGATGGAGAGACGTCTATTCTGAACTTATACGCAGTCGGTGAAGTAGCTTGTAACGGGGTTCATGGTGCAAATAGATTAGCGAGTAATTCATTATTAGAAGGTCTTGTGTTTGGAAAAAGAATCGGACGACACATTTTATCTAGAGAGACAAAAGAAAAGGTGAACATGCTAGCCGAAAAGGAAGCAAAGTTTATCGTTCTGAATCATTTACCGACGAAAGAAGAAATACAAAAATGCATGATGAAATATGTTGGGATTGTGCGAACAGAGCAAAGTTTATCTTATGCGAAGAGATGGCTTAGTAAGTATGGTGTTCGAAATATGATATTACAACATGATGTTCTTACGAATGAAGAGATAACGCTTATTAATATGTTAACGGTTTGTGAGCTTATAGTTGTGTCAGCCTTGCAAAGAGAAGAAAGTATTGGCGGGCATTACCGGAGTGATTATCCAGATAGAAATATAGGAAAGAAAGAGATTGTTCGAGTAAAGAGAAAACTACAAATTGTGTGATGAGGGGAAGAGGGGCTTTATGAACACGATAAAAGTTAAAGAAGCATTAAATCGATTTTTTTTAGAAGATATAGGGGAAAGAGATGTAACATCTCAGCTTATTTTTCCAGATAACTTGCTTTCGAAAGGAGCGTTTCTTGCGAAGGATACAGGGGTCTTTGCAGGACGTTTAGTAATTGAATCAGGATTTAAATTAATTGATGAGAGAATTGAAGTAGAGCTTCATAAAAAAGATGGGGATCTTGTAGAAAAAGGCGAAATCATTGCAACTGTGCAAGGTCCAATTGCCTCGTTATTAACAGCAGAGCGCGTTATATTAAACGTTATTCAGCGTATGAGTGGGATAGCCACGATGACACGTAAAGCGGTTCTTGCGTTAGATAGTAGTCATACTCGCATTTGTGATACGCGAAAAACGATGCCTGGGCTACGTATGTTTGATAAATATGCAGTCGTGTGCGGAGGTGGATTTAACCACCGCTTCGGTTTATATGACGGTGTCATGATTAAAGACAATCATATTGCGTTTGCTGGTTCTATTACAAAAGCTATTACATCGGTGAAAGAAAAATTAGGACATATGGTGAAAGTAGAAGTGGAAACAGAAACGGAGGAGCAAGTGAGAGAGGCAGTAGCAGCCGGTGCGGATATTATTATGTTTGATAACCGTACGCCAGATGAAATTCGAGAGTTTTCAAAGATTGTGCCAAGCGCCATTGTTACGGAAGCGTCAGGTGGCATTACAGTTGAAGATTTATCGAAATATGGAAAAACAGGGGTAGATTATATTTCACTTGGATTGTTAACACATTCAGTGAAAGCACTTGATATTAGTTTCAATATTGAAGCGTAAGGAAAGTGGCTTAGAGGGGGAGAAAGGTATATGAGTATTTTAGAAAAAGTACAGCCAATTGAAACGATGTTACCAGAGCGTTATTACACAATGTCAACGGAAAATATGGAAAAGCGTGTTCGTGAAATTAAAGAAAAAATGGGGAAAACGTTATTTATTCCAGGGCATCATTATCAAAAGGATGAAGTTGTACAATTTTCTGATGCAGCAGGGGACTCACTTCAGCTTGCGCAAGTTGCAGCGAGTAATAAAGAAGCAAAATACATTGTGTTTTGTGGTGTGCACTTTATGGCAGAAACAGCAGATATGTTAACGACAGATGAACAAGTTGTCATCTTACCAGATATGCGCGCAGGTTGTTCAATGGCGGACATGGCAGATATTGAACAAACAGAAAGAGCGTGGAAAGAGCTCACGAAGTTATTTGGAGATACGATGATTCCGTTAACGTATGTAAATTCTACAGCTGCAATTAAAGCGTTTTGCGGTCGTAATGGTGGAGCGACAGTAACTTCTTCAAATGCAAAACAATTGGTTTCTTGGGCGTTTACACAAAAAGAGCGTCTTGTCTTTTTACCAGACCAACATTTAGGAAGAAATACAGCGTACGATTTAGGTATTCCGTTAGATAAAATGGCGGTATGGGATCCACATACAGATTCATTAGAATACGATGGAAACATAGAAGAAATCCAAGTGATTTTATGGAAAGGACATTGTTCAGTTCATCAAAACTTTACAGTGACAAATATTGAAAGTGTGCGGAAAAATCATCCGGATATGAATATTATTGTACATCCAGAATGTTGCTATGAAGTTGTAGCCGCTTCCGACTATGCAGGTTCAACGAAATACATTATTGATATGATTGAATCAGCTCCAGTTGGAAGTAAATGGGCAATTGGTACAGAAATGAATTTAGTGAACCGAATTATTCAGCAACATCCAGATAAAGAAATTGTTTCACTTAATCCATTTATGTGTCCGTGCTTAACGATGAATCGAATTGACCTCCCTCACTTACTATGGGTGCTTGAAACGGTAGAAGGCGGAGAAGAGATTAACGTTATTAGCGTAGACAAACAAGTAACGAAAGAAGCAGTTCTCGCATTAAATCGTATGTTAGAGCGTGTTTAAAGCAACGGGAATACCGTTGCTTTTTTTCATACATATAATCATAACGAGAGCGAAATGGGCATACATTGTTTTGAAGAAATCATTGTGGTTTTTATGCCTATTCCACTTCCAACTATATTGAAAATAGAAGAAGTGATAAAAGTGAAAAGAAGTTAATGTTATTTAGAAAGGGTTACTTCATGAGATTTGTTACTTATAGATAAGTTATACAGGAGGGGGAAAATTTGAAAATTCATATCGTGCAAAAAGGGGATACCCTTTGGAAAATTGCGAAAAAGTACGGAGTGGATTTTGACACGCTGAAAAAAACAAATACACAGCTTAGTAATCCAGATTTAATCATGCCAGGTATGAAAATTAAAGTACCATCAAACGGCGTCCACGTGAAACAGCAAGCTGGAGCAGGATCAGCACCTCCAAAGCAATACGTAAAAGAAGTGCAACAAAAAGAATTTGCAGCAACACCAACGCCGCTTGGAATAGAAGATGAGGAAGAAGTTACGTATCAATCGGCACCAATTACCCAGCAGCCCGCTATGCAACAAACACAAAAAGAAGTGCAAGTAAAACCGCAAAAAGAAGTACAGATAAAACCACAAAAGGAAATGCAAGTGAAGCCGCAAAAAGAAGTACAGGTGAAACCACAAAAAGAAGTGCAAAAAGAACAGCCAATTCAAAAAGAAAAACCAGCTGAAAAACCGTCTGTTATTCAAAAGCCACCTGTTATAGAAAAACAAAAACCGGCGGAAAAAGAAAATACGAAGTTTTCGATAAATGTATTACCACAGCCGCCGCAACCGCCAATAAAAACGAAAAAAGAATATAAAATTTCAGATGTAATTAAAAAAGGAAGCGAGTTAATTGCTCCACAAATTACGAAAATGAAACCTAACAACGTCATTTCTCCGCAAACGAAAAAGGATAATATAGTATCACCGCAAGTAAAGAAAGAAAATGTAGGAAACATAGTATCGCCGCAAGTGAAGAAAGAAAATGTAGGAAACATAGTATCACCGCAAGTAAAGAAAGAAAATGTAGGGAATATAGTATCGCCGCAAGTAAAGAAAGAAAATGTAGGGAATATAGTATCGCCGCAAGTGAAGAAAGAAAATGTAGGGAATATAGTATCGCCGCAAGTGAAGAAAGAAAATGTAGGGAATATAGTGTCACCGCAAGTAAAGAAAGAAAATGTAGGAAGCATAGTATCACCAAATGTATCGAAAGAAAATGTAGTTATCCCACAAGTCATACCGCCAAATATTCAAGTACCAAATATAATGCCAATGTTGGATAACAATCAACCACCAAACATAATGCCAATGTTGGATAACAATCAACCACCAAACATAATGCCAATAATGGATAACAACCAACCACCAAACATAATGCCGATTATGGATAACAATCAAATGCCGAATATGATGCCGATTATGGATAATAACCAAATGCCAAATATGATGCCGATTATGGATAATAACCAAATGCCAAATATGATGCCGATTATGGATAACAATCAAATGCCAAATATGATGCCGATTATGGATAATAACCAAATGCCGAATATGATGCCGATTATGGATAATAACCAAATGCCGAATATGATGCCGATTATGGATAACAATCAAATGCCGAATATGATGCCGATTATGGATAACAATCAAATGCCGAATATGATGCCGATCATGGATAATAACCAAATGCCGAATATGATGCCGATCATGGATAATAATCAACCACCGAATATGATGCCATATCAAATGCCGTATCAACAGCCGATGATGCCGCCAAATCCATATTATCAACAACAAAACCCATATTACAATATGCCGTATCAGCAAGGGGCACCTTTTGGACCACAGTATACGTCTATGCCAAATCCAAATATGATGCCAATGGATAATAATATGCCGCCACTCATACAAGGTGAGGAAGATTGTGGATGCGGAGGAGAGAGTAGGTTATATAGTCCGCAGCCTGGGGGACCACAATACGCTAATCCTTTATATTATCAACCAACGCAGTCTGCATATGCACCACAGCCAGGGACGATGTATTATCAACCAGATCCACCAAATGTATTTGGAGAGCCAGTCGCAGAAGAAGAGGACGAAGAAGAAGTTTAAAAAAAGGTGGGATTATTCCCACCTTTTTTGTATGTAGAATTGTTTTGAAAACGGAAGATTTACATCAAGTGTTAGAAAATTCCCAGTGAAATATTAACAGTGTAAAAACCTTCTCTGTTACTCATCATAAGAGGGAGCTTTTCAGAAGAGAAGTTCATTCTAACAGAGGGGGTTTTTGTATTGAATACGAAAGTAAAAGTGATTGCTGCTTCTTTGTTAGTTACCAGTGCATTAGCTGCATGTGGTACACCAAAAGATAACAATGCGATGGATGGACGTAACTACAATTACGAGCGTACATCTTATAATGATACACATCAGTATCGTGATAATGTAGCGCGTAACGATCGTTATACAGATTATGTAACATATAGAAACGGTCGTAACGATACAGGATATAATAATTATTACCGTGATGTAAATTACAACGGGCAAATTGCTAATCCGCATCCAACTCGTAATATTACAATGAACAATTCATACATTAACAATGATGGTAAAACTGCAGAAAGAATTACAAATCGTGTGAAACGTATGAATAACGTAGACCGCGTGTCTACGGTTGTATATGGAAACGACGTAGCGATTGCAGTAAAACCACGTAACACAGCGACAAATGAAACGGCGATGGCGAACGAAATTCGTCAAGCGGTTTCAAATGAAGTTGGAAACAGAAACGTATATGTTTCTGTAAGAAATGATATGTTTACTCGTGTCGATGCAATGAGTACGCGTCTACGTAACGGTACAGTTACAAACGATTTTAATCGTGACATAGTGAATATGTTCCGAGACATTCGTTACGGTTTAACTGGTACAGTGCGATAGCAAAACAAAAGAGGAAGGGATTGCCCTTCCTCTTTATTCATCGTTATCTTGTAAACGACGTTTTTTAATAAAATAACTAACGGAATAAGAAACTAAAAAGCATATGAAGAAAATACTACCAGCTAGAAGTGCTTCAAACAGAGGTCTTTCTGGACTGAAAATGATATAAATAATAACTATGATAGTTGCTACAATAAGAGAGCGTAAGACAAGTTTGTAATAAGGAGTTAATTTTATTTCTTTTTCGCCTTCTTCTACATCGATTGAAACACTTAACTGTAAATAACTAAGTACGATACTTGTAAGGATAAATAATAACCATAATGGAGATTTCGTAATTTGATCCATTCCTTCAGTGAATCCGATATAGCCTAAAATGCCAATTATACCAAGCGATTGAAAAAGAAAGGCAATACGTATGTTTTTTAATGTTTTCAGAATGAGACGTTCATCCTTTATTTTTTTCACAATATCCATCTCCTGTTTATTATGATTTCGCTGTCACATCAATTGAAACATATAAATTACATTTATCAATTTATAATTTACATAAAGTTCGTTTGGGTGAAAGAGAAAATAAAATATTTTTATAAACATGTTGCACTTATACGTTATTAATGTTATATTAGCAAAGCGATGAGCTAATTTACGTAAGACGAGAGATATGCTTAAGTGCTAAACACGCGAATGTGGTCGCCTGGTCTCTCGCCGTAAACGCATCAAGACGCCTGCTTGCAGGCGTCTTTCATTTTATATAAAAACAAATGCTAATGCAGATAAGGATAAAACCTTATCTGCATTTTTTATTTTTGAGAGAAATGTAATGTGGTTGTTTATATGGATAAAACCTCCACTTTCGGCAAAACTACTAATGAAAGTTTGATTTTGCCTAAAAGAGGTGAACGGAAATGAAATGGATACTGATTGCAGTGCAAGCTTTCGTGATGATGTTTTGTTTAGCCTATGAAACGAGTGTGAGGGCGGAAGGACCAGTACCAGAAGTAACAGAAAAAGAACCTGAAGTTACAATTTTATTAGAGCGTATGTATGTTGATGGAGAAGTAAGTGAAGAAATATTTACAGAAAAAGTAGCGGATTTAGAAAAGTTTTTACAGAAATATAAAGAATGGCAACTCGTTGATCGTGATGATGTACAAATTGTATTGCAAAAGAAAGTGGACGATATTTCTCCGTTATTGAAGACGAGCGGCTATTTTGGTGTTTCAGAGGAAGGGATATTACAAATTTTCAAGGGTGTACCAAAAAGCGATAATGCGATTCATTCTTTCTTTCAAATTGATATGAAAAAACTTGAGAGTTATGAGCGTGCGAAATTGAAACGTGGTATTCGTATAAAATCAAAAGAAAGTTTTGTGAAGACGATTGAAAAAATGAGGCAATATGCAGTGCAAAATAAGAAAAAAAGCAGCTCATGGTGAGCTGCTTTTTCTTACTTGTTTTTAGCTAAAATTTCTTTTGCGATTTCATCAATTAGCATATCTTTTCCGATTGGATTGAATGCTTTCGTATTGAAGATTTCATTCGATACTTCATATACGTGATTGTTTTTTACTGCTTTATTGTCTTTCCAAACAGCACTATTTTTATAGTCTTCGTACACTTTATCAGCCTCGCCGCCGAAGTTTACAATAAACATTTGATCAGGTTGGAATGCAACAAGCCCTTCTAATGATACTTGCGCCATCGTTTGTTTTAAATCTGTACCTTTTGTTGCTGGAAGTTTTAAGTCGTTAAAGATGATGTCACCGTATCCGAAGCTACCGTATACACGGAAGTTTTGTGGTGTAACTGCGACAAACATAAAGTTTTCATCTTTTGTTTTTTCTTTAATTTTTTTAGATAAAGAGTCTGCTTTTTTATCGTAGTCGGCAATCCATTTGTCAGCTTTCTTTTCTTCATCAAATAGTTTACCTACTTCTTTAAACTTACCGCGCCAGTCTTCTAAGTTTGTTTCTAGAACAACAGTCGGTGCAACCTTTTCTAATTGATCATAAATTTTTAATTGACGATTATTTAAAATAATTAAGTCCGGTTTTAAAGCTGTAACAGCTTCTAAATCAACTTTAGGTGCCCAGTACCAGCCAACTGCTTTTACGCCATCTAGCTTGTCTGTTAAGTGATTTTGGATTTTATCTTTATATGTATTTGCTGTACCAACAGGTTTGTGTCCAAGAAGTAATAACTCTTCTGTTGATCCAGATAAGTCAACAATTCTCTTTGGATTTACTGGAATTGTAGCTTCCCCTTTAGCGTGTTTCACAACTTTTGTTTTCGGTTGTTCTTTTGCTTTTGACGCTTCTTTTTGAGAAGAACAGCCAACGATAGAAAGAACGACTAGCATAATAGTTAATAAAATAAATAACTTACGTTTCATCCTGATGTAACCCCTTTAATTAGTATTGATAATCATTATCGACTCCTGTATATTAAGGTGCTTTATCCTTTCTGTCAATGGAAAATAACAGAAGTTTTAAACAGAGAACATTTGTTGGGGTAGTCTCGCTTTTCTATCATTAAATATGTTAAAATGGAATACATGATTTAAGAGGGAGAGATCGTATTTTGTTTGAATATGTTACAGGTTACGTGGAGTATGTAGGACCGGAATATGTCGTAATTGACCATAATGGAATTGGGTACCAAATTTTCACACCAAATCCGTATGTATTTCAAAGAAGTAAGCAAGAAATCCGTGTCTATACATATCATTATGTGAGAGAAGATATTATGGCACTTTACGGGTTTAAAACACGTGAAGAGCGTTTATTATTTACAAAATTGTTAGGTGTGTCTGGCATTGGGCCAAAAGGCGCTCTTGCGATTTTAGCTTCTGGTCAAACAGGACAGGTCGTTCAAGCGATTGAACATGAAGATGAGAAGTTTTTAGTGAAATTCCCGGGCGTCGGAAAGAAAACAGCGCGCCAAATGATTTTAGATTTAAAAGGAAAACTAGCAGATGTTGTACCAGATGCATTTGTTGATTTGTTCTCAGATGTTGAAAGTTTTGATGAGAAGAAAGGTTCCTCAGTTGAACTTGATGAAGCACTGGAAGCACTGCGTGCACTTGGTTATGCAGAACGGGAAGTTTCTCGTGTTGTACCAGAGTTATTAAAAGAATCATTAACGACGGATCAATATATTAAAAAGGCACTTAGTCTTTTACTAAATGGTAAGAGGTGAGTATAATGGACGAACGTCTCCTTTCAGGGGAATCTGGATACGAAGATGCGGATTTAGAGTATTCATTACGGCCACAGACGCTCCGTCAGTATATTGGCCAAGATAAAGCGAAACATAATTTAGAAGTGTTTATTGAAGCGGCGAAAATGCGTGAAGAAACGTTAGATCACGTACTTTTATATGGACCACCTGGACTTGGTAAAACGACGCTTGCGAATATTATTGCCAATGAAATGGGTGTTAACATTCGAACGACGTCAGGTCCCGCAATTGAAAGACCAGGAGATTTAGCAGCGGTATTAACAGCACTTCAGCCTGGAGATGTATTGTTTATTGATGAAATTCATCGTTTGCATAGATCAATTGAAGAAGTACTATATCCTGCGATGGAAGATTTTTGCCTTGATATCGTAATTGGAAAAGGACCGTCAGCACGGTCTGTACGTTTAGATTTACCTCCATTTACATTAGTTGGAGCGACAACACGTGCCGGAGCATTATCAGCGCCGCTCCGTGACCGTTTCGGTGTACTTTCAAGATTAGAGTATTATACAGTGGATCAGCTTTCTGCGATTGTTGAACGTACAGCGGAAGTATTCGAAGTGGAAATTGATTCGTTAGCCGCACTAGAAATTGCAAGACGTGCCCGTGGTACACCTCGTATTGCGAATCGTTTATTACGACGTGTACGTGACTTCGCACAAGTTCGCAGCGACGGAACAATTGCAATGGAAATTACACAAATGGCATTAGAACTACTGCAGGTAGATAAATTAGGACTCGATCATATTGATCATAAATTATTGCTCGGTATAATTGAGAAATTCCGTGGTGGCCCAGTTGGATTAGAGACAGTTTCGGCAACGATTGGAGAAGAATCTCATACAATTGAAGATGTGTATGAGCCGTATTTATTACAAATTGGCTTTTTACAACGAACGCCAAGAGGCCGAATCGTAACGCCACTTGCGTATGAACATTTCGGAATGAAGATGCCAAAAGTATGACGGAGATACCGAAATTGCTTATAACAGCAGGTATCTTACTCATTGTTGTTGGCTTAGCTTGGAAGTTCATTGGAAGGCTTCCAGGCGATATTTTTGTGAAAAAAGGTAACGTTACCTTTTATTTTCCTATCATTACATGTATTGTGTTAAGTATTGCATTATCTTTTATTATGTATATAATAAATCGATTCAAATAAGAAATAGGTGGATACAGTTATGGATATTAATCTGTTTGATTTTCATTTACCAGAAGAACTTATTGCACAAGTCCCGTTAGAGGATCGTGAAACATCAAGATTAATGGTGTTAGACCGTGAAACTGGTGATATTGAGCATAAACATTTTACGGACATTCTTTCTTACTTACATGAGGGGGATTGCTTAGTTTTAAATGAAACGAAAGTTATGCCTGCTCGCTTGCACGGTGTGAAAGAAGATACAGGCGCGCACATTGAAGTGCTTCTTTTGAAACAAGAGGAAGGCGATAAGTGGGAAACGCTTGTTAAGCCAGCGAAACGTGTAAAAGAAGGAACTGTAATTTCTTTTGGTGAAGGGAAATTAAAAGCAACTTGCACAGGGACTGCAGATCAAGGTGGGCGTCAGCTTGAATTTTCATATGACGGCATCTTCTATGAAATTTTAGATGAACTTGGGGAAATGCCACTTCCTCCATATATTAAAGAGACACTGGAAGATCGCGATCGCTATCAAACAGTATATGCGAAAGAAATCGGTTCAGCAGCAGCGCCGACAGCGGGACTTCACTTTACAGAAGAGTTACTTGAGAAGTTAAAGAAAAAAGGCGTTCAGTTAGCATTTATTACACTTCACGTAGGGCTTGGAACATTTAGACCAGTTTCTGCAGATACGATTGAAGAGCATCATATGCACGCAGAATATTACCATATGTCTGAAGAGACAGCGGCATTATTAAATCGTGTGAAAGAGAATGGTGGACGTATTATCACTGTAGGTACGACATCAACTCGTACGTTAGAAACGATTGCGACCGATCATAGTGGTAAGCTTTGCGCAGCTTCTGGTTGGACAGATATTTTTATGTACCCAGGATATGAATTTAAAGCAATTGATGGTTTAATTACAAACTTCCATTTGCCGAAATCAACATTAATTATGCTTGTAAGTGCATTTTCAAATAGAGATAATGTACTTCATGCTTATAATGAAGCAGTAAAAGAAAAATATCGTTTCTTTAGCTTCGGTGACGCAATGTTCGTTGCATCTCACGCTAAAATGAGAAACAAATAAAAGGAGTAAATTATGACAGCAATTCGTTATGAATTTATTAAAACTTGTAAACAAACGGGTGCGCGTTTAGGTCGTGTACACACGCCGCACGGTTCATTTGATACACCAACATTCATGCCAGTTGGTACACTTGCAACAGTTAAGACAATGTCACCAGAAGAATTAAAAGCAATGGATTCTGGCATTATTTTAAGTAATACGTATCATTTATGGCTACGTCCAGGTCACGAAATTGTTCGTGAAGCAGGTGGTTTGCATAAATTTATGAACTGGGACCGTGCAATCTTAACGGATTCTGGTGGTTTCCAAGTATTCAGTTTAAGTGACTTCCGCCGTATTGAAGAGGAAGGCGTTCACTTCCGTAACCACTTAAATGGAGATAAATTATTCTTATCACCAGAAAAAGCGATGGAAATCCAAAATGCATTAGGTTCAGATATTATGATGGCATTTGATGAGTGTCCACCGTTCCCAGCTACTTTTGAATATATGAAGAAATCTGTAGAACGTACAAGCCGCTGGGCAGAACGTTGCTTAAAAGCGCATGAACGTCCACAAGATCAAGGTTTATTCGGTATCGTACAGGGCGGAGAGTTTGAAGAGCTTCGTCGCCAAAGTGCAAAAGACCTTGTTTCAATGGACTTCCCTGGTTATGCTATAGGTGGTTTATCTGTTGGTGAACCGAAGGATATTATGAATCGTGTGCTTGAGTTTACAACACCACTTCTTCCAGATGATAAGCCACGTTACTTAATGGGAGTAGGTTCTCCTGACTCGTTAATTGATGGGGCAATTCGCGGCGTTGATATGTTTGACTGCGTACTTCCAACTCGTATCGCTCGAAATGGTACATGTATGACAAGTGAAGGCCGTCTAGTTGTAAAAAATGCGAAATTCGCAAGAGACTTCGGTCCGCTTGATCCTAATTGTGATTGCTACACATGTAAAAATTACTCTCGTGCGTACATTCGTCACTTAATGAAATGTGATGAAACGTTCGGAATTCGTTTAACGTCTTATCACAACCTTCATTTTCTGTTAAACTTAATGGAGCAGGTGAGACAAGCTATTCGTGAAGACCGTCTTGGTGATTTCCGCGAAGAGTTCTTTGAACAGTATGGCTTTAATAAACCGAATGCTAAAAACTTCTAATACATAATTTAAAAGGAGGAACAAAAGATGAATGCAGGTATGATGAATATCGTTATGATCGTTGCGATGTTTGCGATTTTCTATTTCTTATTAATTCGCCCGCAACAAAAGCGTCAAAAAGCAGTTGCTCAAATGCAAAACGAATTAGCAAAAGGTGATGCTATCATAACAATTGGTGGCTTACACGGTACAATCGAATCAGTAGATGAAACGAAAATCGTTGTTAAATCTGGTGGTGCACACTTAACTTTCGATCGCAATGCGATTCGTGAAGTTGTGAAAAACTAATGAGGAAGGCCCTGCATGAAATGTGCAGGGCCTTTTTTTAATTATTTTGCTTTGACATATTTACACCGAAAATACCACCGAGTGTACTCGCGCCCATTAATGCCAATTGGTAAAGTAACTGTGAGTTCGATAAAGTTTGAGAGAAGCCTAAATAGTTAACTAGAAAAACGAGTATGGCGAATGTGAGTCCTGTTGTAAAACCTACTAGCCAACCTTTCCCTTGGGCTTTTTTACCAGCAATAAACCCAGACATAAGCATAGATAAAAGAGCTAGTATCAAAATAGTGACGGTTAATGTACTTTCATTCATGTTCGTAAACTTTAATAATAGAGCCATAACCATGCTAGTAATAGATGCGAGAATTAGTAGGGTAATAATACCGAAACCAATTGCAGTTGATAATTTTTTCGTTCCATCCATTTATGCATTCCCCCTTTTTAATACAAGCATATTTCTCTTTTGCTTAAGTTAGACTATTTTCTTTTCTATAGGGGAATCTATAAGTAAAAAAGGAGATGTAGAAATGGAATGGGTATCAATAATTGGCCGGACGATGCTTTTGTATATCATTATCTTAATTATTTTCCGTCTTATGGGTAAACGTGAAATTGGAGAGCTAAGTGTATTAGATTTAGTCGTATTCATTATGCTTGGTGAAATGGCTGTAGTAGCGATTGAAAATACAGATAAATCACTTTGGCATCAATTAGTTCCGATGATTTTCCTTATGTGCATACAAATCATTTTGTCGGTTATTTCTTTGAAGTTTCAACGATTTCGGCATTTAATAGAAGGGGAGCCTGCTATTCTTATAAATGCGGGAAAAATCGATGAAAAAAAGATGAGAAAACAGCGCTATAACATAGATGATTTAATGATGCAATTAAGGGAGCAAGGGGTCGGAGACGTGCGGGATGTGGAATACGCTATTTTGGAACCATCAGGGAAGTTATCCGTTTTTCAAAAACAAAAAAGTAAAAAGAGTAAAAATGATACGCCTATTTTTACTCTCCCATTAATTATTGATGGAGAAATTCAATCTAATCATTTGCAAATGATTGAACATACAGACGAATGGCTCATTGAAAAACTAAAAAACTTAGGTTATAACGATATAACACAAATTTTATACTGTAGTTTTCAAAATGGACAATTTTTTGTTGATTTGAAAGAAAACTAAAAGCTTACCATTTTAAATAGTAAGCCCGGAAAAGTCTCGCTAATGAAAGTTTTACTTTATTTCAAAAATGAAAGTTTACGAATGATAGGGAGGCGACTTAACTCCTCTTTTCGAATTAGTTTAAAGATGAAGAGGAGAACGACATAAACAATTGTTGTTAAAGTGATTTCCCATAATGTTTGTATACCAAGAGAATGAGAGAAAATAATATACTTATGAAGGTAAAAACCGAAGGCACCTGCAATACCGATGGCAAGTCCGCCGAAAATATAGTCTTTTGCGTAAATGGTAAATGTAATCTTTTTTAAAACGGTAGCGTAGTGAAGGAATGTCACGGTTACTATATTTGCTGCAATAGCGAGAGCAACCCCCATCATTTGAAATTCTGGCTTTGAAGCTAGTACAAAAATAACGATTAATTTCACGATGGCGCCAATAAATGTGTTCATCATAGCAGCGCGTGCTAAATTTAAAGCTTGCAATACAGATGTAAGTGGACTTTGAAAATAATGAAATAAAAAGCAAGGTGCAAGTAGCTGAATGAATGCTGTTGCGCTGTCTGATCCGTACATAAGAGTTAAAACAGGGGAAGCGAATACGTATAATATAACGACAGACCACCCACCAGTAATTAATGAAATTCGAAGTGCTTGTTGTAAACGGTGCTCCACTAATTTATGTTGCCTTTTTGCCATTGCTTCACTAATTGAAGGAACGAGCGCTGTAGAAAGAGCGTATGTAATGAAGGCGGGTAGTGATAGGAGCGGGAATGCATAACCGTTTAATATACCGTATTGCTGGGTTGCGACAGAAGCGGCAACTCCGGCAATTGCTAAACTTTGCATAACGACGATAGGTTCAAAAAAATAAGAAATGGAACCGATTAAACGACTTCCTGTAGTTGGAAGGGCAATATCCATAAGAGAATAAAATGTACCTTTGCTCTCCTTTACGGTAGTGAAAAATCTAGAGCGTATAGATAAGTGTTTTTCACGTTGGAATAAAGTGAGTAAGAATAATAAGGATGCAACTTCGCCGAGAACGGCTGATAGCATAGCGCCGGCTGCAGCATATTCTACGCCATAAGGTAAAAATATTCGAATACATACAGCGATAATTGTAATGCGGACAACTTGTTCGATCACTTGAGCATAAGCGCTAGGTTTCATATTTTGTTTCCCTTGGAAATAACCACGTAAAACAGAAGAAACAGCAATAACAGGAACGACAGGTAAAATGGCCATTAATGGATAGTACGTTCTTTCATCGGTTAATAATGTTTTCGCTAAAATAGGTGTGAGGAGCATAATGCCAATTGTTAAAATGATGCTAATAAAGGAAGTGACAGCTAGTGATACGGTTAATATTTTTTTTATTTTTTGTTTATCGTTCACCGCTTCCGCTTCTGCTACAAATTTTGCGATTGCGACAGGAAGACCGATTTGTGTTAATGTAATTGCTAAAATGAATGTAGGAACGGCCATCATATAAAGGCCAACGCCTTCTTCTCCTAGTATACGTGCCATTACAATCCGGTTAATAAATCCAAGGATTTTGGTAATAAAGCCAGCAATCATTAAAATAAATGCGCCTTTTAAAAAGCTTTGTCTCGTCATGGTCTTCTCCTACCTTCTCAAAATCAGTGGAATGATTTACAATAATTTATATGCACGTACGAGACAAGAATGACAAGCATTTAAGAGAGTGAAGTATGATAGTGCTCTTGAAAGTAGTTATTGCTGTCCATTAGAGCGGGAATAAAAGCGACTTTTCGTGCTGAAATTATAAGGAGATGTTACGTATGTTAGAAAAAGAAGATTTGGTAGAATCATACCGCGGACAGTTACAAGTCGTTTTAGTTAGTAAAGTAGAGGAGTTTCAAATGTTCGGTTATGACCGAGTGACAGATGATGACATTTGGAAGTTCCTTAAAGTGAAAAAGTGGAAAAAGATAGACAGTAATGTTAGGTTGTATGAATTAGTGAACGATGTATTAAGAATAACACCTAATGAATATATGACATATTTAACTGTTGAAGCATACCAAGCGCCACTTTGGTCATTTGATGAGTATGAAAATAAATAACTGACTGCAATTGGTTTGTTCTTCCTTTTGCAGTATAATGATAGGTATTGATAAAGAGGAAATAACGATGTCTAAGATTATATGTAAAGGAGGTAGTGAAGAAGAAAAATAAATAATGAAAGTGTAGGTATTGCGTAAGGTTTACCGACACAGCTAGTGATGAACTAGCAAAAAACAAATGTATTTTATAGAAAGGAAGTCTACTAACTAGGTGTATGCACACGTATAGCAGTGAATCGTAAGAGATTTATTGAAAGTGTTAGTAGCAGAAAGAGGGTACATATGGCAAAGCGTGGTACGAGAATTGCCGCCTTTTTCCTCATCGTTTTATTAATCGGTGGCGTAATTGGTGCGGCAGGAAAAGACATAGCAAAAGGAATTAGTCTAGGACTAGACCTTCGCGGTGGTTTTGAAGTTCTGTATGAAGTAAAACCAGCCAAAAAAGGCGATAAAATTGACCGAGAGGCACTTGTAAGTACAGTAGGTGCTCTTGAAAATCGTGTCAATGTTCTCGGTGTAAGTGAGCCGAATATCCAAATTGAAGGAGAAAATCGAATTCGTGTACAGCTTGCTGGTGTACAAGATCAGCAAAAAGCACGTGAAATGTTATCAACACAAGCGAAATTAACATTCCGTGATGTGGATGACAATCTTCTTATGGATGGTACGGATTTAAAAGGCGGCGGAGCGAAGCAAACATTTGATGAGCAAGGCCGTGCGAGCGTAGGTCTTACATTAAAAAGCGCTGAAAAATTCCGTGCAGTAACTGAAAAAATTTCAAAGATGCCACCACCAACGAATTTAATGGTAATATGGCTTGATTTTGAAGAAGGAAAAGATTCGTATAAAGCAGAATCTGCAAAACCGAATCCGAAGTTTTTATCAGCAGCAACAGTAAGCCAAGTGTTTAACCAAGCTGAAGTATCTATCGTAGGTGGAAACTTTACAGTTGAAAGTGCGAAAGAACTTTCATCTTTATTAAATGCAGGTGCACTTCCTGTTGATTTAAAAGAAATGTATTCAACATCTGTTGGAGCGAAATTTGGTCAACAAGCATTAGAGCAAACGATTTTCGCTAGTGCAATCGGTATTGCTATTATCTTCTTATTTATGCTTGTATTCTACCGTTTACCAGGGCTTGTAGCGGTTATTATGTTAGGTTTATACATTTTCGTTACATTACTTGTCTTTAACTGGATGCATGCGGTTCTTACGTTGCCAGGTATTGCGGCATTAGTGCTCGGGGTAGGTATCGCAGTTGATGCGAATATCATTACGTACGAGAGGTTAAAGGAAGAGCTGAAAATTGGTAAGTCAATGATGTCAGCATTTCGTGCTGGTAACCATCGTTCATTAGCGACAATTTTAGATGCGAACATTACAACAATTGCAGCAGCCGGTGTATTATTTGCTTACGGTAATAGTTCTGTAAAAGGTTTCGCAACAAGTTTAATTGTTAGTATTTTAGTCGGTTTCATTACGAACGTATTCGGTACTCGTTTCTTACTAGGTTTACTTGTAAAGAGCCGTTACTTCGATAAAAAACAATCTTATTTTGGTGTTAAGGAAAAGGATATTATTCCATTAACAAAAGGTGTAGTACATCCGCCAACGAGATTTGATCGTATTAACTTCGTAAATATAGGTCATAAATTCTTCTTATTCTCAATTGTAGTCGTAATTGCTGGGGCAATTATATTACCGATTTTCAAAATGAATCTTGGTATTGACTTTGCAAGTGGTACACGTATCGACTTGCAATCAAAACAAGCAGTTACTGTTGCTGATGTTCATAAAGATTTTAAAGAATTGAAAATCGATGTGAAGGAAGAAAATATTGTACCGACTGGAGATGACAATAAAGGTTTCGCAGTTCGTACATTAGGTGTTCTATCAAAAGATGAAATTGCGAAAACGAAAACATTCTTCCACGATAAATACGGTACAGATCCGAATGTAAGTACAGTTTCACCGACAATCGGTAAAGAGATTGCACGAAATGCATTTATCGCAGTATTGATTGCTTCTGCAGTAATCGTTTTATACGTAAGTATTCGTTTCCGTCTTACGTACGCAGTATCTGCAGTAATCGCATTATTACATGATGCCTTCGTTATGATTGTTGTATTTAGTCTTTTCCGAATAGAGGTAGACTTAACGTTTATCGCTGCGGTATTAACCATTATTGGTTACTCTATCAATGACTCAATCGTTACGTTTGATAGAAACCGTGAATTATACAAACAGAAAAAACGAGTTCGTGATTTAAAAGATTTAGAAGAAATCGTAAACTCAAGTATTCGTCAAACAATTGGTCGTTCAATTAATACTGTTTTAACAGTGTTGTTCCCAGTAATTGCACTACTTATTTTCGGTAGTGAATCACTGCGTAACTTCTCACTTGCATTATTAATTGGATTAGTTGTAGGTACGTACTCTTCTATTTTCGTTGCTTCTCAAATTTGGTTAATGCTTGAAAACCGTCGTTTGAAAAAGGGCAAAAACAAGAAGAAGGTTGAGAAAGAAGTATCGGAACCACAAGTATAAAAAGGTGATGCCTCATTAGGAGGCATCTCTTTTTTCGTTTGTGGATACAATAAGATAGCAACTTTTTACAGAAGAAAGATGGAAGAAAGTGGTGATGTTATCGTTGTTTTTGATACAATAAATCGGGATAACAAGATAGGTTAAGAAAAGAAGGGATTTTAATTATGGAAAAAGATGAACGTTTTAAACAGGCCGAGTTTGGTGCTATTGTCGGAATCGTTGGTAATATTATATTAGCGATTGTAAAGGCGGTAATTGGTTATATCGGGAACAGTAAAGCACTATTAGCGGATGCTGTGCATTCTGCATCAGATGTAATTGGTTCGCTAGCTGTACTTTTTGGATTGCGAGCAGCAAAGCAACCACCAGATGAAGATCACCCGTACGGTCATGGTAAAGCAGAATCGATTTCAGCGATTATTGTTGCAGTATTATTATTTATTGTGGGCATCGAGATAGCGATTTCGTCTATAAAAGCTTTTTCGCAAGAACTAGAACCACCGAAAGGAATTACGATTTTTGCTGTTATTCTTTCGATTGTCGTGAAAGAAGGAATGTTTCAATATAAATTCCGATTAGGGAAGAGGGTAAATAGTGATGCAATTATTGCAAATGCATATGAGCACCGTTCGGATGTATTTTCTTCAATTGCAGCTTTAATCGGTATTTGTGCAGCTATTATCGGTGGTAAGCTAGGTTTAGATTGGCTTGTATATGCGGATCCGGTTGCGGGGTTATTTGTTTCACTCCTTGTTGCAAAGATGGCGTGGAGTATTGGGGCGGAAGCGATTCATGCAACGCTTGATCATGTACTTCATGAGGAAGATGTTATTCCGCTTAGAGAAGCTGTCCTGCAAGTAAATGGTGTGAAAAAAATCGGTTCTTTATATGCGAGAGAACATGGTCACTATGTTATTGTCGATATTAAAGTTTCTGTAGATCCATACATTACTGTAGAAGAAGGACACCGCATTGGAAAACATGTGAAAGAAATGCTTATGAAACAAGATAATGTACAAAATGTGTTTGTACATATAAATCCGTATTCTCCAAATTAAATATCATTAACATTTTAGTATATAGATATTGCATCGTAGTTTGCATTATATTGTCACCCCTTAATCTGTCTTGTATAATAAACAGGTTAAGGGGTGATTTCGTGTTACAACCGAAGACGCGTTGGAAAGAAAAAGAATATAATGAAGAGCGAGTGAGTGAATTAGCAAAAAAGTTACAACTATCACCACTTGTCATTTCGTTATTCCTCGGTAGAGGATTAGATACAGAAGATAAGATTTTAGATTTTTTAAATACAGAAAATCAAGAATTTCACGATCCGTTTTTATTAGAAGGAATGGATAGAACGGTAGAACGTGTAAATAAGGCGATTCAAAATGGAGAGCAAATATTAATATTTGGTGATTATGATGCGGACGGAGTAAGTAGTACAACGGTTTTATATCTTGCTCTGCAAGAATTAGGTGCAGAGGTAGAATTTTATATTCCAAACCGTTTTACAGAAGGTTATGGACCGAACGAAGAAGCGTTTCGTTGGGCGCATAGTGCAGGGTTCTCACTTATTATTACTGTCGATACTGGTATCGCAGCGGTACATGAAGCGAAGGTAGCGAAGGAACTTGGAATAGATCTTATTATTACGGATCACCATGAGCCACCGCCAGAATTACCAGAAGCACTCGCGATTATTCATCCAAAACTAGATGGCGGTGTGTATCCGTTTCATTATTTAGCCGGTGTAGGTGTTGCGTTTAAAGTTGCACATGCACTATTAGGTCGTGTACCAGAACATTTATTAGAAATTGCAGTAATCGGTACGGTAGCCGATTTAGTATCACTTCATGGCGAAAATAGATTGCTAGTGAAGCGCGGTTTAAAACATATGCGAATGACGAAAAATATTGGTTTGAAGGCATTGTTTAAAGTTGCTAACGTTTTGCAAAGTGAAATTACAGAAGAAAGCATTGGATTCTCAATCGCACCGCGTATTAATGCAGTTGGGCGTTTAGAAGATGCTACGCCGGCTGTACACCTATTATTATCAGATGACCCAGAGGAAGCGAAAGAACTGGCTGAAGAAATTGATGAGCTGAACAAACTTCGAAAAGATATTGTAAAGCAAATTACAGAAGAGGCTATCGCTGAAGTGGAAAATAAATTCCCGCCAGAAGAAAATAAAGTGTTAGTGCTTGCAAAAGAAGGCTGGAATCCAGGTGTAATTGGAATTGTCGCTTCTAAATTAGTTGAACGTTTTTATCGTCCAACAATTGTATTAAGCATTGATCCTGTCAAAGAAACAGCAAAGGGTTCAGCACGTAGTATCGCGGGATTTGATTTGTTTGCAAACTTGTCGGATTGTAGAGAGTTATTACCGCACTTCGGAGGGCATCCGATGGCCGCAGGAATGACGCTACATATGAATGATGTAGATGAGTTACGTCGCCGCTTAAATGCGCAAGCGGATGCAATTTTAACAGAAGCGGATTTTATTCCAATCACAGCAGTTGATACATTTTGTAAAGTGGAAGATGTAACGCTTGCAGCAATTGAGGATATGCAAAAGTTAGCGCCATTTGGTGTTGGAAATCCGAAACCACGTCTTGCAGTGAAAAATGCTGAATTAGAAAGTATTCGTGCAATCGGATCAGATGGTTCACATTTGAAAATGGCACTTCGTGACGGACAGGCAACACTGGATACAATTGGATTCGGATTTGGTGCGTATGCAAAAGAAATTTCTCCAGTTGCTAAGGTATCTGTAATAGGAGAGGCATCCATTAATGAATGGAATAATTTTAAGAAGCCACAATTAATGGTACAAGATATTGCTGTAGAGGCATGGCAATTATTTGATTGGCGTAGTATGCGTAATGTGGAAGCAAATTTAGCAGAACTTCCGAAAGAAAAAATAACAATGGTGTATTTTTCTGAAGAGGTATTGAATAAGTTTTCTTTAGAAGACTATAAAGAACATCTTGTGCATGCATCAGAGGTAACTCATTTAGATGATCAATACATCGTGTTACTCGATTTGCCAAAAGGAACAGATGAATTGCGTGATTTATTTAAAGTAGGATTCCCATCTAGAATCTATACGTTATTTTATCAAGAGAACAATCATCTATTTAGTACAGTCCCAACGAGGGAACATTTTAAATGGTACTATTCTTTCTTAAACCAAAAATCACCATTTTCTTTAAGTCAATATGGGGAACAACTATGTCGCCATAAAGGTTGGTCAAAAGATACAGTAAATTTCATGACACAGGTGTTTTTTGAGTTAGAATTTGTTACAATAAAAGACGGTGTCATTTTTATGGCCGAACAAAAACAAAAGCGTGATTTAATTGAATCGAACACATATCGTGAGAAAATGAACCACTTACAATTAGAAAAAGAATTGGTTTATAGCACATATCAGCAACTATATACATGGTTTGAAACGATTCGTAATCATAAATAAGTAGAACAGTTAGGGTAAAGGATTTGTATTTACAAACCTTTTATATCTGAGGAGGATTCAGAAATATGGATTTCAAGCAACATATCGCAATTGTACCGGATTATCCGAAAGAAGGTATTGTGTTTAAAGACATTACACCTTTAATGAACGACGGTAAAGCATACAAAGCAGCAACAGATGCAATCGTTGAGTATGCAAAAGAAAGAGATATCGATGTTGTAGTAGGACCAGAAGCTCGTGGTTTTATTATCGGTTGCCCAGTTTCTTATGCATTAGAAGTAGGATTTGCGCCAGTTCGTAAATTAGGAAAATTACCACGTGAAGTAATTACAGTTGACTACGGCAAAGAATATGGTACAGATGTTTTAACAATCCATAAAGATGCAATTAAACCAGGTCAACGCGTATTAATTACTGATGATCTATTAGCTACAGGTGGAACAATTGAAGCAACAATTAAGCTAGTTGAAGAACTTGGCGGAGTTGTAGCAGGGATTGCATTCTTAGTAGAGCTTACTTACTTAGATGGTCGTAAAATGTTAGATGGTTACGATGTATTAGTATTAGAAAAATACTAATCACTATATAGGTAAAACTACGGTGATAAAAAGTACCCGTGAATCTCTTGGAGAGGAGCGGGTACTTTTGTATAATTGAACAAAAAAATAAGGTGAAATGTCAGTAAAATCTTTTCCTTTTCACAATTCACAATCATTGGGTTATAATGATAGAATATAATTTATTCTATTTAATAAATACAAAGTCAATTTTCAATAAAAGGTGATTCGATGGCAAATGAGCAAGTACTAACAGCTGAACAGGTACTCGAGAAAGCAAGTCAATATTTAGCGGATGAAGATATTGAGCTAGTGGCACGTGCTTATGAATATGCACGCGATGCACATAGCGAACAATATAGAAAATCGGGTGAACCATATATTATTCACCCAATTCAAGTTGCAGGTATTTTAGTTGATTTACACATGGATCCAGCTACAGTATCGGCAGGTTTCTTGCATGATGTAGTGGAAGATACAGAGATTACATTAGAAGATATTGAACGAGAATTTAATAAAGAAATCGCTATGCTTGTCGATGGTGTTACAAAGCTTGGAAAGATTAAATATAAATCTCATGAACAGCAACAAGCAGAAAACCATCGCAAAATGTTTATCGCAATGGCTCAAGATATTCGAGTTATTTTAATTAAACTAGCTGATCGTCTTCATAACATGCGTACATTGAAACATTTGCCTCAAGAGAAGCAGCGTCGCATTGCGAATGAAACGTTAGAAATCTTTGCACCTTTAGCACATAGACTCGGAATTAGTACTATTAAATGGGAGTTAGAGGATACGTCACTTCGCTACTTAAATCCGCAACAATATTATCGTATTGTAAATTTAATGAAGCGTAAACGTGCAGAGCGTGAAGAATATTTAGATGAAGTAATGACTGGTATTCGTGAGAAATTAAAAGAAGTTTCCATTCAACCTGAGATTTCTGGAAGACCAAAACATATTTACAGTATTTATCGTAAAATGGCATTGCAAAATAAACAGTTTAATGAAATTTACGATTTACTAGCTGTACGTGTCGTTGTAAATAGTATTAAAGATTGTTACGCGGTGCTTGGAATTATTCATACTTGCTGGAAGCCAATGCCAGGTCGTTTCAAAGATTATATTGCAATGCCGAAAGCAAATCTATATCAATCTCTTCATACGACGGTAATTGGACCGAAAGGTGATCCGCTAGAAGTGCAAATTCGTACGAAAGAAATGCACGAAATTGCAGAATTCGGTATCGCGGCACATTGGGCGTATAAAGAAGGAAAGACCGCAGAAACAACAGGTACATTAGAGAAGAAACTAACTTGGTTCCGTCAAATATTAGAATGGCAAAATGAAGCTTCTAATGCAGAAGAGTTTATGGAGTCATTAAAAATTGATTTATTCTCTGACATGGTATTCGTCTTCACACCGAAAGGCGATGTAATGGAATTACCACTTGGATCTGTTCCAATTGACTTTTCTTATCGTGTCCATTCAGAAATCGGGAATAAAACAATTGGTGCAAAAGTAAATGGGAAAATGGTGACCCTTGATTATAAATTAAAAACGGGTGACATCATTGAAATTTTAACATCGAAACATTCGTATGGCCCAAGCCAAGATTGGGTGAAACTTGCTCAAACATCTCATGCGAAAAATAAAATACGTCAATTCTTTAAGAAACAGCGTAGAGACGAAAATATTGAAAAAGGCCGTGAACTTGTTGAAAAAGAAGTACGTGGTCTAGAGTATGAGATGAAAGAAGTGTTAGCTCCTGACAATTTAAAACGTGTTGCTGAGAAGTTTAATTTTGCAAATGAAGAAGATATGTTTGCAGCAGTTGGATATAGTGGAATTACAGCGTCGCAAATTGTTACGCGACTAACGGACAAGTTCCGTAAGCAGCGTGAAGAAGAAGAAATTGTTGAAGTTAAAGAAGTTCGTAAACCGATGAAAATTAGAAAATGGGATTCTGGTGTAAAGGTAAGTGGTGCTGACAATTTATTAATTCGTTTGTCAAAATGCTGTAACCCAGTTCCAGGTGATGATATCGTTGGGTATATTACGAAAGGTCGGGGCGTATCGATTCACCGTCGTGATTGTGTAAATATTCATACAGAAGAAGCTGTAGAGCGCTTATTAGAAGTAGAGTGGGAAGGTAGCCCTGAAAAAGAAATTGAATACAACGTTGATATCGAAATTTCAGGCTATGATCGCCGTGGTTTATTAAATGAAGTATTGCAAGCTGTTACAGAGACGAAAACATACATTTCAGCTGTTTCTGGTAGAAGTGATCGTAATAAGATGGCAACGATTAATATGTCGATCTCGATTCGTAACTTACAACACTTGAAAAAAGTAGTAGAACGCATTAAACGTGTTCCTGAAATTTATGCAGTACGACGCATGATGCATTAATAGGGAGTGTAGAAAAGATGAGAGTTGTTTTACAACGATCAAAAGAGGCGTCTGTCACAGTAGATGGTGAGATTGTAGGACAAATTCCATTCGGTTTAACATTACTAGTTGGCATTACGCATGAAGATACTGAAAAAGATGCAACGTACATTGCAGAAAAAATCGCGAACTTACGCATCTTTGAAGATGAGAGCGGAAAGATGAACCATTCTGTACTCGATGTAGAAGGACAAGTTCTATCAATTTCGCAATTCACATTATATGGCGATTGCCGCAAGGGAAGACGTCCAAACTTTATGGATGCTGCGAAACCTGACTATGCAGAGCATTTATACGATTTCTTTAATGAAGAAGTTCGTAAACAAGGATTGCATGTAGAAACAGGGAAGTTCGGTGCAATGATGGACGTTTCTTTAATCAATGATGGTCCGGTGACCTTAATTGTGGAAAGTAAATAGTATGGCCCAAGAAGAGAGGATTATATAATCCTCTCTTTTTTATACTTTGTTGTATGTTTTGTTCATTTATCCCGCTATTTGTGGGCAGTAAGAACCCCACCTCAAAATTCAGCGGAAGCAAAGAAGTTAGGTGGGGGTCGGGCTGCCCGTAAAAGCCCGATTGGTGAGGGCTGATAATCAGTGGGGGATGAACAAAACCCCCACTGATTAAAGTTTCACTTTATCATAGGATTAATTCGAAGGGGAATAAAAGGAAAAGAAGGTGTAGCATGCTTCAAGAATTCAATATAACTTTACGTTTTATGCTAGAGTTATGTGTTCTTGGGATTGTTGGATACTGGGGATTTCGGGTAGGAACAATAACGGCTATAAAAATTACACTTGCTATTATTTTTTCGATTGTTGTTGCAGTCATTTGGGAGCTATTTGGAGCTCCGCATGCAGAATGAGAAGTACAAGGTATATTGCATGTATTGTTAGAGATTATCATGTTTGAAGCGGATGTTGCAGCGTTGTATCATTTGAAGCATCCTATGCTGGCGAGTGGATTGGTAACTATTATTGTTATAAATCGAATGCTGATGTTGATTTGGAATCAATAGCTTGGGTTATCCATTATATAGTATAATGTAAAAAATGGTAAAAACATTCGGATGTATGTGTGAAAAGGGGAGATAGTACATGAATTGGTCAATCTTTAAAGATTTGAAATTTTCATTGCGATTTAGCTTAGCTATTTTTTTACATGCATTAGGAGTTACTTTCGCAGTGCTAAGTTACAGTACTTGGGCAGTATTTGTAATAGCAGCAATGGTTGTAACAACCTTTATGATTCAAAGAGCGGATTATTTATATAAAAGTGGTATGGAATAACGTTATTCGTTTATACGTATAACTACCTGATCAATATGGAACAATAAAAAGTAAAACATCCATATTGAATGTGAGGGATATACGTATGCGTATGAATGAAAAAGGGCATTCTGTTACAAACGGTGCAAATCAACTGTTTAACGTGAATTTTCATGATTTTATTTCAAAAGAACAAAACAATACTTCGATGGAGCTTGCTTCTGAGTTTGGAATTTCTCTTCAAGATGTAAAGCGTCTTAAGAAGCAGATTGAACGCTCTTAGAACACTTGACAATCGTACTCAACAAACGTATAGTAATTTTATATTTACATATGAATATAACCGTTGATAGAGAAGAGTAAATGAGATACACATGGAAAGAGAAGAGATGTCTTAGGCTGAAAACATTTCTACATGATGACTGATTGAATGACACTCTAGAGGTTTCAACTTGAACGGCATATATGCTTAGTAGGGATGAACGCACATTTAAGCGTTATTAAAAAAGTGGAAGCATACGTGCTTCAATTAGGGTGGCACCACGGGTATAATACTCTCGTCCCTACTGTTCAAACAGTAGAGGCGGGAGTTTTTTTATTTTTATTAAGATTAAAACAATTTGAGGAGGAACTGAATATGTCTATTCAAATCCCACGCGGAACGCAAGATATTCTTCCAGGCACTGTTGAGTTATGGCAGTATATCGAAGGGCAAGCACGCGAAATTTGCCGTCGTTACAATTATAAAGAAATTCGCACACCAATTTTTGAACACACTGAGTTATTTTTACGTGGTGTTGGTGATACGACAGATATCGTACAAAAAGAAATGTATTCATTCCAAGATCGTGGTGAGCGCAGTTTAACATTACGTCCAGAAGGTACTGCACCTGTTGTACGTTCTTACGTTGAAAACAAAATGTTCGGTGACGCAACGCAACCAACAAAGTTATACTATATCGGTCAAATGTTCCGTTACGAAAGACCACAAGCAGGTCGCTATCGTCAATTCGTACAATTCGGTATTGAAGCAATCGGTAGTAACGACCCTGCAATTGATGCAGAAGTAATTGCACTTGCTGTAGAGTTTTACCGCGGCATGGGCTTAAAAAATATTAAAGTTGTATTAAACAGCTTAGGTGATGCAGCGAGCCGTCAAGCGCACCGCGATGCATTAATCGCTCATTTTGAGCCACGCATCGGCGAGTTCTGCTCTGATTGCCAATCTCGCTTAGAAAAGAATCCACTTCGTATTTTAGACTGTAAGAAGGACCGTAACCATGAATTAATGGGTACAGCACCATCTATTACAGAATACTTAAACGAAGATTCAGCAGTATACTACGATAAAGTTCAAGAACTATTAACGATGATGGATGTTCCATTTGAAAAAGATCCAAACTTAGTGCGTGGTTTAGACTACTATCAACACACTGTTTTTGAAATTATGAGTGAGGCAGAAGGTTTCGGTGCTATCACTACATTAAGCGGTGGTGGCCGTTATAATGGACTTGTACAAGAAATCGGTGGACCAGAAATGCCAGGTATCGGTTTTGCAATGAGTATTGAACGTCTAATTATGGCGCTAAAAGCTGAGAACATTGAGTTACCAATTGAACATAGTATTGATTGTTACGTTGTAGCTCTTGGTGAAAAAGCGAAAGACCATGCTGCGAAAGTTGCGTTTGATCTTCGTAAAGCTGGATTATCAGTCGAAAAAGATTATTTAGATCGCAAAATGAAAGCACAATTTAAATCAGCAGATCGTTTAAATGCGAAATTTGTAGCTGTATTAGGGGAAGATGAGCTAGATAAAGGCATCATTAACTTAAAAGATATGGCAACAGGCGGACAAGAAGAAGTAGCATTAGATGTATTTGCTTCATACGTAGCAGAGAAATTAATATAGGGGGAACTTACAGTGGCTGAAAGAACACATGCATGTGGAAAAGTAACAGTAGAAGCTGTTGGACAAACAGTTCAATTAAAAGGTTGGGTACAAAAACGTCGTGACTTAGGTGGATTAATCTTCATCGATTTACGTGACCGTACAGGTATCGTGCAAGTCGTATTTAACCCAGAAACATCAAAAGAAGCACTAGAAGTAGCAGAAACGATTCGTAGTGAATACGTATTGCACGTAGAAGGTACAGTTGTTGAACGTGGTGAAGGCGCAATTAATGACAATATGGCAACTGGTCGTATTGAAGTACAAGCAACGAGAGTAAACGTATTAAACGCAGCGAAAACAACACCAATCATTATCGCTGATGATACAGATGCATCAGAAGATGTGCGTTTAAAATATCGTTACTTAGATTTACGTCGTCCTGTAATGTTTAACACATTCAAAATGCGTCACGACGTAACGAAAACAATTCGTAACTTCCTAGATACAGAAGACTTCTTAGAAGTTGAAACTCCAATTTTAACGAAGAGCACACCAGAAGGAGCTCGTGACTATTTAGTACCAAGCCGTGTACACGACGGTGAATTCTATGCATTACCACAGTCACCACAATTATTTAAACAACTTCTTATGGTCGGCGGATTTGAGCGTTACTATCAAGTAGCACGTTGTTTCCGTGACGAAGATTTACGTGCGGATCGTCAACCAGAATTCACGCAAATCGATATCGAAGCTTCATTCTTAACGCAAGATGAAATTTTAGATATGATGGAGCGTATGATGACGAAAGTCATGAAGGATGCAAAAGGTGTAGAAGTTAGTGCACCATTCCCTCGTATGAAATATGCTGATGCAATGGCTCGCTACGGTTCTGATAAGCCAGATACACGCTTTGAAATGGAACTAACAGACCTATCTGAATTTGCAGCAGATTGTGGATTTAAAGTATTTACAAGTGCTGTAGAAAGCGGCGGACAAGTAAAAGCAATTAATGCAAAAGGTGCCGCAAGCAAATACTCTCGTAAAGACATTGATGCATTAACTGAATTCGTAAAAGTATACGGTGCAAAAGGTCTAGCTTGGCTTAAAGTGGAAGAAGACGGCTTAAAAGGACCGATTGCGAAATTCTTCGGCGAAGAAGATGCAAAAGCGTTAATGAGTACATTAGAAGCTACTGCTGGCGATTTATTACTATTCGTAGCAGATAAGAAAAGCGTTGTTGCAGATAGCTTAGGTGCACTTCGTTTACGTTTAGGTAAAGAGCTTGAGTTAATAGATGAAAGTAAATTTAACTTCCTATGGGTAACTGATTGGCCACTTCTTGAGTACGATGAAGATGCAGATCGTTACTTCGCAGCTCACCACCCATTCACAATGCCATTCCGTGAAGACGTTGAGCTATTAGAAACAGCACCAGAAAAAGCACGTGCACAAGCATATGACCTTGTATTAAACGGTTATGAGCTTGGTGGCGGATCACTTCGTATTTACGAGCGTGACGTACAAGAAAAAATGTTTAAAGCACTTGGATTCTCACAAGAAGAAGCGCAAGAACAATTCGGATTCTTATTAGAAGCATTCGAATACGGTACACCACCACACGGCGGAATTGCATTAGGTTTAGACCGTCTTGTTATGTTACTTGCAGGTCGTACGAACCTTCGTGATACAATTGCATTCCCGAAAACAGCAAGCGCAAGCTGCTTATTAACAGAAGCTCCAAGCCCAGTTGCAGAAGCTCAGCTTGAAGAACTGAACTTAAAATTAAGCTTGAAAGAAGAGAAGTAAGAATAGGGTCTAGATGGTTATACTATAGCCGTCTAGACTTTTTTTGAGAGGAAGTTTAAAAAGTCCGGTTTAAATAACTGTCGCATTTCGTCGTTGCTTCGCCAGTCCGGTGCTCGAGTAGTAAAGCTACACTGCGCTCCTCCTAGCATCAGCGCCTCGATCTGCTCGGCCCTCTGAATCCTCCTTTTAAAACGTGTATGTAGGAAGAAATAAAAGTCCGGTTTATATTATGTTTTTGTTTGAAATATGTATTTTTAGGAATTCTATAACTTTTTCTATACAAATAGTCGGAAAAACGCTAGAATACATGGTAGACCATTTTTGTAATAGGAGTGTAGAGCTGAATGTTACATCAATTTTCACGTAATGAATTAGCCTTCGGTAAAGAAGGACTTGAAATATTAAAAAATAGTACAGTCGGTATTTTAGGAATTGGCGGCGTAGGATCATTTTCAGCTGAAGCGTTAGCACGTTCTGGCGTAGGACGTCTCGTATTAGTTGATAAAGACGTTGTAGATATTACAAACGTAAACCGTCAAATTCACGCATTAGTATCTACTGTAGGACGTTCAAAAGTAGAATTAATGAAAGAGCGTATTGCAGACATTAATCCCGAATGTGAAGTAATTGGATTAGAAATGTTTTATACAGATGAAACATATGAAGAGTTCTTTAAACACGGTTTAGATTTCGTAGTGGATGCATCTGATACGATTACGTTCAAAATCCATTTAATTAAACAATGTTTACGTCGTAAAATTAAAATTATCTCATGTATGGGTGCAGCAAATAAAATGGACCCAACTCGTTTCCGTATTGCGGACATTTCTAAAACACATACAGATCCGATTGCGAAAGTAATTCGTACGAAGCTTCGTAAAGAGGGTATTAAAAAAGGTGTAAAAGTTGTCTTCTCTGACGAAAACCCAATCGTAATTCGTGAAGAAGTACGTAAAGAAATCGTACCAGACGAAAATGCAAAAATTCGTAAGGCGAAATTACCACCTTCTTCAAATGCATTCGTACCATCTGTGGCAGGCTTAATTATGGCAAGTCACGTTGTACGTGAGCGTATTAAAAATGTAGAAGTGAAGCGTGTAGGGCAAGAATAAAAGGAAAGCATATATCCATTTCGGATATATGCTTTTTCTATGTTTTAAAGAATTATTGATATTTGCATCACTACTAGTTCAAATATAAGTAAGGTTAATAAGTAATGATCATATTTATCTGATTTATAGGCGGATGTATTTTTTAGACTGTTAATGGTGAAAAGAGCTAAAGTCAGGACGAGAAGGCCAAGAGTTATAATGACATTACAGTAAAAATTATCTAATATATTTTGGGAGTTTCCTTGTATGACAGGGAGAAATATTATTGTCAATTTTTGTCGTTAAATCGATATTCTTTTTCGAATCGTTGATATATTGCAAGTTGTGATAGATATATTTGAAAAATCGTTGATATATTGCAAGTTGTGATAGATATATTCGAAAAATCGTTGATATAATTTCATTTACCGATATATCTATATACGGTTCACCGAAAACAAACAAGGATGTCACTTAATCAAAAAAGTGACATCCTTGTTTTTAATTCTCTGCAGAATAAATAATATCTAAATTCCCGTTTTGATCGGTTTTGAAAATGGGAGCAATCTGTTCTTCTTGTTCTTCAACTGAAACAAGTTTTCGAGCACGATCCATAATTCTAACAAGCATTGCATAATCTTCTTCGATTGCTTGTTGTTTTTTTGTGAGTACCGCTAATTTTGCTTCAAGTTCATGATTCGTTTTTTGCAAGGAATTAAGCTGATCTTGTAATACCTCATTTTCAGTTTGCAACTTTGCGGTTGAAGGGTTATTATGTTCCATGTTTTGCAAAAATGAGATGACATTTTGCATTGTAAGTTCCTGTTGACTTGGCGTGATATTTTCTGAAAACTCGGCATCGATTACGAGCTGCTGAGTTTGTGTAAACTGCTCTTTTTCTATTTTAGCTTCAGAACGTTTTAATTCTTTACGTTGTTTTTTTGCAATCTGTACCGCATCTTCGTAATTCGCTCGTACTTCAGCATTCCATCTAAAACCGCAAGCTGCTGAAGTGCGGTTCAAAGCATCGCCAACTTCATCGAATGCTTTGATTTGTGTACTGCCGCTACGAATATGTCGTAAAACAGTTTCTGCTAAAAGGAGATCGTCTTCTCTTGTCCATGCATCTTGACGTGTTTTCATAAGCGAAGCCTCCGTAATGGTGACGTTTTCGTTTATGTTACCCTTTATTTTTCGTTTTATTCGAACTTTGTAATCTTTCATAAACAGTAGAAAGTGCTTGCTCAAATTTCCCTGTTGTTTTCGGTTTATAATATTGCTTGTTTTTTATTTTATCAGGTAAGTATTGTTGGTGTACCCAGCCATTTGGATGGTCATGTGGATATAAGTATCCAATGCCTCGACCTAACGATTCAGCGCCTTTATAGTGACTGTCTTTTAAATGACCTGGAATGTCACCTGTTTGACCGTTACGTAAATCGTGCAATGCAGCATCAAGTGCTTTATAAGCTGAATTTGATTTTGGTGATAGGCATAGCTCGATAACGGCATTTGCAAGTGGTATGCGTGCCTCTGGGAATCCAACTCGTTCAGCTGACTCGATCGCTGCAAGTGTGCGCGGTCCAGCTTGCGGGCTAGCAAGTCCGATATCTTCATATGCCATAATAAGAAGGCGTCTACCGATACTTTGTAAATCACCTGCTTCAATAAGGCGTGCTAAATAATGAAGTGCTGCATTTACATCACTTCCGCGCACTGATTTTTGAAATGCCGATAATACGTCATAATGAGCATCTCCACCTTTGTCATGAACGAAACTCTTTTTTTGTAAGCATTCTTCTGCGATTTCTAGCGTGATTTCCGCAGCTTTGTCGTCAGTTGTAAAGCTAGATAAAACAGCTAATTCAAGTGCATTATAAGCTGAACGCATATCTCCGCCTGATGCATTTGCAAAGTGATGTAATGCTCCATCCGTAACAGTTACATCATATTCCCCAAGCCCTTTTTCTTTATCTTCAAGAGCTCGTTTTAAACCAATTAAAATATCATCTTCTGTTAGTGCGTGTAACTCGAAGATTTGACATCTGCTTCGGATAGCAGAGTTTATCGCATGGAATGGATTACTCGTCGTTGCACCGATTAAAGTAAGGAGTCCACTTTCTAAATGAGGTAATAGAAAGTCTTGTTTCGCCTTATCTAACCTGTGAACTTCATCTAAAATTAAAACGAGGTGTCGATGCATCTTCGCTTCTTGTACGACAACTTCCATATCTTTTTTATTGTGAGTAACAGCATTTAATAGGCGAAACGGTGTTCCAGTACTTCCCGCAATTGCGCTAGCTATTGATGTTTTTCCTGTACCTGGAGGACCGTATAAAATCATAGATTGAAAATGATTTGCTTGGACCATTCGCCATAAAATCTTTCCTTCACCAACTAAATGCTGTTGTCCAATAATTTCTTGAATATTTGTAGGGCGCATTCGATGTGCGAGTGGTTGTTTCATTTTTACCGTCTCCCTTACTATATAATCTCATTCTATCGTATCATTTTTTTTAGTGGAATTTGAAATAGGATGCTGTTTTATGGGAAAGATGAATATGAATATTTTCATTTTTCTTTCAATTTTAATAATTTCCGAGTTTTTCAATGCGATTTTATGTTATCATTTTGATACACAAGTTGAAATTTCTTATAATACTATATTATGCTATAATTTCATAGGATTTTAAATTGTGTTCTTTTATAAAGTGAAACTTTAATCAGTGGGGGTTTTGTTTATCCCCTACCTAACTTCTTTGCTCCAGCCGAATTTTGAGGTGGGAGTTTTACTGCCCGCAAATAGCGGGATAAATAAGATATAACCAATAGAAGTGAAAATTTGAAAAGAGGTGCAAAATAGATGAAGATTTCAACAAAAGGCCGCTACGGCTTAACAATTATGATCGATCTTGCAAAAAAGTTTGGTGAAGGTCCGATTTCATTAAAATCAATCGCACAGGCACATGACTTATCGGAACATTACTTAGAACAATTAATTTCACCACTTCGTAACGCTCGTCTTGTAAAGAGTACGCGTGGTGCATATGGCGGATATGTATTATCTGATCAACCGGCTAACATTACAGCTGGGGATGTAATCCGTGTACTAGAGGGTCCAATTAGTGTTGTAGAAATGATAGAAGAAGAAGAACCAGCACAGCGCCAATTATGGATGCGTGTTCGAGATGCGGTGCAAGAAGTGTTAGATAGTACAACTTTAGAAGATTTAGTGCGTTATGAGGAAGAAAATCACGGGGGCTATATGTTTTACATTTAATTCCTTGTGAAACGATTTGGAAAGAAGGAGATTTAATGGAACGCATTTACTTAGATCATGCTGCGACATCTCCGACTCACCCAGAAGTGGTCGAAAAGATGATTCCATATATGACAGAAACATTCGGAAACCCGTCTAGTATTCACTTTTATGGACGTCAAGCGCGCCATGCAGTAGATGAGGCGAGACGCGTGTGTGCAAAAAGCATCCATGCGAACCCGAATGAAATTATATTCACGAGCGGTGGTACAGAAGCTGATAATTTAGCGCTTATAGGTGTAGCACGCGCAAACCGTCATAAAGGTAACCACATTATAACGACGGAAATTGAACATCATGCGATTTTGCATACGTGTGAATTGCTTGAGCGTGAAGGGTTTGAAGTGACATATTTACCTGTCGATGAAACGGGGCGTGTTCAACTTTCTGACATACAAAAGGCATTAACAGAAGAGACAATTCTTGTATCTATTATGTTTGGGAATAATGAAGTAGGGACGATGCAATCGATTGCGGAAATAGGAAAACTGCTAAAAGAGCATCAAGCTTATTTTCATACAGATGCGGTACAAGCTTACGGTTTAGTAGAAATAAATGTGAAAGAGTTTGGGATTGATTTATTATCAATTTCAGCGCACAAAATTAACGGGCCAAAAGGCGTAGGGTTCTTATACGCTAGTGCAAATTTGAAATTTGAACCGTTATTAATAGGCGGAGAGCAAGAAAGAAAACGCCGTGCTGGTACTGAAAATGTACCTAGTATTGTCGGACTTCAACATGCAATTCTTTTAGCTGAAAAAACTCGTGAGCAAAAAAATGCCCAATATGAAGAGTTTAAAGATATAATGGTATCTGTCTTCAAAAATGAAGGCATTACTTTCGAGGTAAACGGAAACTTGGAATATCGCTTACCACATGTGTTGAATATCAGTTTTACAGGAATGAACATTGAACCATTTCTTGTGAACTTAGACTTAGCTGGCATTGCAGTATCAAGTGGTTCTGCTTGTACAGCTGGTTCGATTGATCCATCACATGTATTAGTGGCGATGTTCGGAAAAGACTCCGATCAAATACGTTCATCCGTACGCTTTAGTTTCGGTCTTGGAAATACGAAAGAGCAAATTGAAAAAGCGGCGTACGAAACAGTGAAAATCGTGAAGCGATTAACACAAAATTAGCATGGGAGGTGACATGATGAACAAACTACCTCACGAAACACGCGTTGTCATCGGGATGTCCGGTGGCGTCGATTCATCTGTAGCAGCTCTTTTATTAAAAGAGCAAGGTTATGATGTGATCGGAATTTTTATGAAAAACTGGGATGATACAGATGAGAATGGTGTCTGCACAGCAACAGAAGATTACAATGATGTAATTGAAGTGTGTAACCAAATCGGTATTCCGTATTATGCAGTAAACTTTGAAAAACAATACTGGGACAAAGTATTTACGTACTTCTTAGATGAGTACCGAGCTGGTCGTACACCAAACCCAGATGTAATGTGTAACAAAGAAATTAAATTTAAAGCATTTTTAGAGCATGCAATTGCGCTTGGTGCTGATTATGTAGCGACAGGCCATTATGCACGTGTTGCTTATATGGACGGCGAATATAAAATGCTTCGCGGCGTTGATGACAATAAAGACCAAACGTATTTCTTAAATCAATTAAGCCAAGAGCAATTATCAAAAACAATGTTCCCATTAGGTGAATTAAAGAAACCGCAAATTCGCGAAATGGCGACAGAAGCTGGTTTAGCGACAGCGGCGAAGAAAGATAGTACTGGTATTTGCTTCATTGGCGAGCGTAACTTTAAAGATTTCTTAAGTAACTATTTACCAGCGCAACCAGGTGTGATGCAAACGTTATCTGGTGAAGTGAAAGGAAAACATGACGGTTTAATGTACTATACAATTGGACAACGTCATGGCCTTGGTATTGGTGGTAACGGTGATCCATGGTTCGCTGTTGGGAAAAACTTAAAAGACAACATTTTATATGTTGATCAAGGATTCCATAATGAACTTCTATATGGTGATGAAGTTATCGCTACGAATGTAGGATGGGTAAGTAACAAAGCAAAAGAAACAGAATTTAAATGCACAGCGAAATTCCGCTATCGTCAAGCAGATAATAAAGTAACGGTTCAAATTGTTGATGAAAATACAGTTCGTATTCTTTGTGATGAGCCAATTCGTGCGATTACGCCAGGCCAAGCAGTTGTTTTCTATGATGGAGATGAGTGCTTAGGCGGCGCTACAATTGATGAAGTATATCATAGTGGTAAGAAATTAGATTATTTAGGATAAAACGAGAAGCCTCTGCCGATTAGCGGTTAGAGGTTTCTTTTACATAAAGCGAATTTTCGTTCGCTTGGAAAATACATTCTTTGTTATAATTTGTTGTAGAGGTGAAGGACATGTCAAACAAACTTGAAACAGGTATTCAGTATATGCAAGAAGGAAACTGGGAAGAGGCAGCTAAAAATTTTACAGAAGCAATCGAAGAAAATCCGAAAGATGCGCTTGGATATATTAACTTTGCGAATTTATTAGATGTATTAGGTGATAGTGAACGAGCAATTTTATTTTATAAGCGTGCATTAGAGTTAGATGATAAATCTGCGGCTGCTTATTATGGCTTAGGAAACGTATATTACGGTCAAGAGCAATTTGCAGAGGCAAAATCTGTATTTGAACAAGCAATGCAATCGGGCTTACAGTCAGCTGATGTAACATTTATGTTAGGTATTACACATGTGCAACTTGGAAATGATCGTCTTGCATTACCGTTTTTACAAAGGGCGACGGAATTAGATGAAGACGATGTAGAAGCTGTTTTCCAATGCGGACTTTGCTTCGCGCGACTAGAACATATTCAAGAGGCAAAACCTTATTTTGAAAAGGTATTAGAAATGGATGAAGAGCATGCAGATGCGTATTATAATTTAGGTGTTGCGTACGTATTTGAAGAAAATAACGAGAAAGCTCTTACTTTATTTAAGAAAGCAACTGAAATTCAGCCAGACCACTTTTTAGCTGGTAATGGTATTCGTTTATTAGAGCAAGAAGCTGAATAAAGTGAAATGATAGTTTAATGCGCAGTTACCCCTCATCTAAAGATTGTGAAAGAGGTGGGGGATGTACTGCTCATTAAGGTGAAAAGAACTCGGGAAGGAGAGGAAAGATGGGAAATCAACATGCCATGGATTTGTTTGAGGAAGAGAAAAAATTTATAAAAGCGCAAGTTCTTCATACCATTTTCCACAACGAAGAAAACCTCTATTCCGTTGTCAGTATGAAAATCATTGAAACGAATGAAACATACGACGAAAAAAAAGTAATGATAAACGGTCATTTTCCCCGTATGCATGAAGATGAAGTGTTTACATTAACAGGTCATTTTAAAGACCACCCGAAGTATGGGAAACAATATTTAGTTGAAACGTTTAAAAAAGAATTGCCGCAAACAAAAGCAGGTATGGTGCAATATTTAGCGAGCGATTTATTTAAAGGGATTGGAAAGCGTACGGCTGAAAAAATCGTAGATCACCTTGGTGAGCATGCCATTTCTAAAATTATGGATGATCCTGATGCGTTAAATGGTGTTGTTAACAAACAAAAAGCACAGGAAATATATGAGACAATTGTGGAGCATCAAGGGTTAGAGAAAGTAATGAGCTTTTTAAATGGTTACGGTTTTGGAACGAAGCTTTCTATTAAAATTTATCAGCAATATAAAGAAATGACATTAGAAGTGATTCGTAATAATCCATATCAACTTATTGAAGAAGTGGACGGGATTGGTTTTGGACGAGCAGATGATATAGGACGTGCGTTAGGTATATCGGGTAATCATGATGACCGTGTACGTGCGGGATGTTTTTATACGTTAGAGAATGTTTCACTGCAGCTCGGCCACGTTTATATGGGGAAAGATCAACTTGTAAGAGAAACGATATCACTTTTAAATAATCAAGAAGGTAGAGTGACTGAGGAAGACATTATAGGCTGTGTTGAAATGATGCAAAGTGAAGGGAAAGTCATCATTGAAGAAGAACGAGTGTACTTAGCATCGTTATTTTACTCTGAAAAAGGTGTTGTAAAGTCTATTCGTAGGCTTATGAATCAAGAGGAAACCCCTTCATTTCCTGAAGCAGAAATGTTAAAAACATTAGGTGAAATTGAAGAACAGCTGAAGGTGCAGTATGCACCGTTTCAGCAAGAAGCAATTCAAACGGCACTTCATAAGCCGATGATGTTATTGACAGGTGGACCAGGTACGGGGAAAACAACAGTTATTAAAGGAATTGTTGAAATGTACGCGTCCTTGCATGGGGTATCATTAAATCCGAATGAATACAGTGATGATAATCCATTTCCAATATTATTAACGGCTCCAACAGGAAGAGCAGCGAAGCGAATGAGTGAATCTACCGGGCTCCCTGCTTGTACAATTCATCGTCTGCTTGGTTGGACGCCAGAAGGGTCTTTCCAGCGTAATGAAACCGATCCAGTTCAAGGGAAGTTACTCATTATTGATGAGTTTTCGATGGTAGATATTTGGCTTGCAAATCAGCTATTCAAATCACTTCCGACAAATATTCAAGTTATCGTTGTAGGTGATGAAGATCAGTTGCCATCTGTAGGACCTGGACAAGTGTTAAAAGATTTATTAAATGCAGGAGCCATTCCAACGGTAAAACTTACAGAAATTTATCGTCAGGCGGAAGGGTCGTCTGTTATTCAGCTTGCCCATGCGATAAAAGACGGAACACTTCCACCGGATTTAGCGCAAAATAAAAAAGATCGTTCATTTATCAGCTGTGCAGGGGCTCAAATTGTTGAAGTTGTAAAAAAAGTATGTGAAAACGCGAAGACGAAAGGGTTTAGCGCAAGAGATGTCCAAGTGTTGGCACCTATGTACCGCGGACCAGCAGGTATTAATGTGTTAAATGAAGCTCTTCAAGAAGTGTTTAATCCGAAAAAAGAAAAAAGTAAAGAGATCGCCTACGGTGACGTTGTGTATCGAAGAGGTGATAAAGTACTTCAATTAGTCAATCAGCCGGAAAGCCAAGTATTTAATGGTGATATTGGAGAAATTGTTTCGGTGTTTTATGCAAAAGAAAATGTTGAGCAACAGGACATGATTATCGTTTCATTTGATGGAATCGAAGTAACGTATACAAAGCCGGATTTAAATCAAATTACCCATGCATATTGCTGCTCGATTCATAAATCACAAGGTAGTGAATTTCCAATAGTTATTATGCCGATTGTAAAGAGCTACTACCGTATGTTACGTCGTAATTTAATTTACACGGGCATTACAAGAAGTAAGAAATTCCTTATTATTTGTGGGGAGGAAGCGGCTTTTCAATCCGGTGTAAATCGCCTTGACGATGCAATGCGTCAAACGACTTTAGCTAGTCGTTTGCAAGAATCACAAGGAGAGGTGCAGATGGTAACGGTTAATGGCGAGGAAATGGACGTGGAAAACATTTCACCGTATGATTTCATGTAACGAGGTGAAATTATATAGTGAAACTTTCAAACGTATAACGTTGAAAGGCTCCAGCAATGTATAAATGAATGCGGTTTGGACATAATGGCGAATAGAATCTGGGAGACTGTAAGGAGATGAAAGCCATATGTTTATTTGTCCAAATTGTAAAGGGAAAGACATCGGAAAAATAGGTGTCAACCAATTTTATTGCTGGAATTGTTATATCGAATTATCGGTTTCAAAGGGGAAAATCCATACGCATCAAGTAGAGGAAGATGGTTCATTAAGCTCTCTTGATGATTTATTTGATGAGAATGAAAGAACGATCGGATAACGAAAAGGGGGATTTACTTTGAATCTACGCAATTCATTAATCGCATTAGGTGTTGGAGCTGCAGCATATCAATATGCTCGCAAGCAAGATGTATTTTCAAAACGCAATATGAAAAAAGCACGTAAGATGATTAAATCTTATTTATAAACGTAAAAAACTCCCTTCATGATAAGGGAGTTTTTTTATGCGCTCGTATGCAAATATAAAAGTCCAATTTCAGAGAAGAGATAAGATAGACCGTAACACCCAACACCAAGCATTCCGTAATGAAATAATTGCTTCGCCCTCTCTTTTCGTGAGGAACGAATAAAGAAACCTTTCCAAATACCAAATCCGATACAAACCCATTCAAGAATCATAAAAAGTGCTGATAATACGAGCATAAATAAAACCATTATGAGTCCTCCTGATTATATTGTTTCATGCTGCATTCTCAGGGATGGTTGTCCTTGTTATGTTATGTATATGTACGTCTTTACAAAACAGTATGGTCTGTATGAAAAGATTTTAAAAGTTTTGCACATAACCTACCCTATTTATTTTCAAAATAAAGGTGGAGGAGGTTTTTCGTGTGAAGAATCTTAAAATCATTTGGATATACCGTTTAGGATTATTGTTACTTGTATTTCTTTGTTTGCTTGTCTTCTTAAAGATCAAGCCACTATGGGCGCCGATTATTTTTGTATGTAAAGTGGCGATTACACCGTTTCTTATCGCTTGTTTTATTGCGTATTTATTGCATCCTTTAATTGAAAAAATTCATAAGGAAGGGATGCCGCGCACACTCGCTATTTTGCTCATTTACATCCTGTTCTTTGGCGGGATTGGCTATGGGATTTATAAAGGAACGCCAGTTGTTATTAAACAGTTACAAGAAATTAATGAACAATTTCCGCAGTTCACAAAAATGTATGATTCTTGGATGGATGGCGTTACAGAACAAACAGCGAATTTCCCATCATTTATTCATGAAAAGGTAAAGCAAATTTTCGTTGGTGTAGAAATGAAGATACAAACGCTTTTAAATAAAGTTATGAGCACAGCCCGTGGTGTACTGGATTCATTGCTCATTATTTTCTTGATTCCGTTCATTGTATTTTACATATTAAAAGATTACGGTGAGTTTTATCATATCTTTTGGAAACTAGTTCCGAGTAAGTGGCGTAGTACGGGTCAAATGCTTGCGAAAGAAATTGATAAATCACTCGGAAGTTATATTCGAGGACAGTTATTTGTTTGCTTAGTATTAGGGGGAGTATCTGTTCTTTCTTTTTGGTTTATCGGTATGAAGTATCCATTGCTGCTCGGCATTATTATTGGGGTAACGGATATAATCCCATACTTTGGTCCTATTTTAGGGGCGATTCCCACGTTGATGATTGCGGCAACGGTATCAACGAGTTTACTCATTAAGGCGGGGATTACAATTGCTATTTTGCAATTTTTGGAAAGTAACATTTTATCGCCTTACATCGTTGGTAAGTCGCTTCGTATGCACCCCGTTATTATTATGCTTGCCTTACTAGTTGGAGGAGAGATAGCCGGGATTGTAGGATTGCTAATATCGGTTCCGATTTTAGCAGTTATTCGTACAGTGATTGTTCATGTGAGGCCTCTTTGGAAAAGAGAAGATGTTTAAAATGAAGCCCTCTATTTAAAAAATAGAGGGCTAATCATATGATTATTTAGTGAGCTGATTTTTTATTTTTTGAACAAAAGAGCTCACATCAGTTGTTTGAATATGTTTTATTCTTTTCCATTCCGTATCATACATAAATACAATTTGATTGCTGAAAAGGCGCTTTTGTTCTTTTAGATTAGAAATTTTTGCGAAAGAGTACTCTTCAAATATTGGATTCTTACTTACATCTGGTCCATAAAAGAATAGCCTTTTGTCCGTTAAAATCAATAGGCCTGGCCTTGCGACGGAACGATAAATAAATATGTCTAATGAACATGCTGCATAAAAAAGAATTTTTTCATCAGTTGTTAACATTTCTCTAGCTTGATTCAATAAAGTTGTCATTGTAATTGCTCCTTTATTGTTAATAATTTAATTATAACAAATAATGTAATATTTAGAAATTTGTATAAAGTATTTTTTGTGAGGAGATTCCTATTTAGTAATAAATGCATAATATATTGAAAGGCTGTTAAGAATGAATAGTAGAATAACTATGAGTAATAAACAATTGATACAATATAAATGATTATCTACATTGACAAACTTAAGAGAATTCTATTATATTTAGTCATATAATACATTAAATCAATGACGGAACAAGTACGTTACAGTCCATTTGTAGAGAGAAGCTTCCACTGGCTGAAAGGAGCTTTAAATGAAGGGTAACAGAAAGCTAATCCTGAGAGCAGCTAATCACTGCCGTCTTGCCACGTTACGGCACCATGAGGTGATGAATTGATTGTTATAATAATCAATTCATAATTAGGGTGGTATCGCGAGTTAACTCTCGTCCCTTTTATAGGGGCGGGAGTTTTTTATATTTAAGGAGGAAAATACAATGAAACAACTAACAGGCGCACAAATTCGTCAAATGTTTTTAGACTTTTTCCAAGAAAAAGGACATGCAGTAGAACCTAGTGCATCACTAGTTCCACATGAAGATCCATCTCTTCTATGGATTAACAGTGGTGTAGCAACATTAAAAAAATATTTTGATGGACGCGTAATCCCGCAAAATCCACGTATTACAAATGCTCAAAAATCAATTCGTACAAACGATATTGAAAACGTAGGGAAAACAGCTCGTCACCATACATTCTTTGAAATGTTAGGGAACTTCTCGATCGGTGATTACTTCAAAGAAGAAGCAATTACTTGGGCTTGGGAATTTTTAACGAGCGACAAGTGGATTGGATTCGATAAAGAATTACTATCAGTTACAATCCATCCGGAAGATGAAGAAGCATTTACAATTTGGAATGAGAAAATGGGTGTTCCAAAAGAGCGTATCATCCGCTTAGAAGAAAACTTCTGGGATATCGGTGAAGGACCAAGTGGACCGAATACAGAGATTTTCTATGATCGCGGGGAAGCTTACGGTAATGACTTTAGTGACCCAGAATTATATCCGGGCGGAGAAAACGAGCGTTACTTAGAAGTATGGAACCTTGTATTCTCTCAATTTAACCATAATCCAGACGGTTCATATACACCACTTCCTAAGAAGAACATTGATACAGGGATGGGTCTAGAGCGTATGACATCTATCGTTCAAGATGTACCTACGAACTTTGATACGGATCTATTCATGCCAATGATTGGTGCAACAGAATCAATTTCTGGTGAGAAGTATCGTAATGGAGACTTAGAAAAAGATATGGCGTTTAAAGTCATTGCTGACCATATTCGTACAGTAACATTCGCTGTTGGTGACGGTGCTCTTCCATCTAACGAAGGCCGTGGTTATGTATTACGTCGTTTATTACGCCGTGCTGTTCGTTATTCTAAGAAATTAAACATCAACCGTCCATTCATGTTTGAATTAGTACCGGTTGTTGGAGAAGTAATGAAAGACTTCTATCCAGAAGTACTGGAAAAGAAAGATTTCATCGCAAAAGTTGTGAAAAATGAAGAAGAACGCTTCCACGAAACACTTCATGATGGTGAAGCTATTTTGGCTGAAGTTATTGCAAAAGCGAAAGAAGAAAAAACAACTGTTATTTCTGGCGTAGATGCGTTCCGTTTATACGACACGTACGGTTTCCCAATTGAATTAACAGAAGAATATGCAGAAGAAGCTGGTATGACAGTTGACCATAAAGGTTTTGAAGCTGAAATGGAAAAACAACGTGAGCGTGCACGTGCTGCTCGTCAAGACGTTGATTCTATGCAAGTTCAAGGCGGTGTACTTGGTGAAGTTAAAGTAGCGAGCGAATTCGTTGGTTACGGTACAGTTGCAACAGAAAGTAACATTGTTGCACTTGTGAAAAACGGTGAGTATACAGATAGCTTACAAGCAGGTGAAGAAGGACAGTTAATGCTTGATGTAACACCATTCTATGCTGAGAGCGGCGGACAAATTGCAGACCGTGGTTACCTTCTTGCTGATGGCGTGAAAGTTGTTGTAAAAGATGTACAAAAAGCACCAAATGGTCAAAACTTACACAAAGTAGTTGTGGAAGAAGGTACATTAACGAAAGGTGCGGCTGTAAAAGCTGTTATCGATACGAAAAACCGTAGTAGCGTTGTGAAAAACCATACAGCAACTCACTTACTACACCAAGCGTTAAAAGATGTACTTGGAACGCATGTTAACCAAGCAGGTTCTCTTGTAACTTCTGAACGTTTACGCTTTGACTTCTCTCACTTCGGTCAAGTACAAGCTGACGAATTAGAAAAAATTGAGCGTATCGTAAACGAGAAAATTTGGGAAAGTATTAACGTTGAGATTTCTCAAAAATCAATCGAAGAAGCGAAAGAAATGGGTGCAATGGCATTATTCGGTGAAAAATACGGTGATGTTGTACGCGTTGTACAAGTAGGCGATTACAGCTTAGAGCTTTGCGGTGGTTGTCACGTTGATAACACAGCTTCTATCGGTATTTTCAAAATCGTTGCTGAGTCTGGTATCGGTGCAGGAACTCGTCGTATTGAGGCGGTAACTGGTAAGTCTGCATACGAATTAATGAACGATCAAGTAGGTTTATTAAAAGAAGCAGCAGGAAAAATGAAAACAAATCCGAAAGATATTTTAACGAGAGTTGATGGCTTATTTGCTGAAGTGAAACAACTTCAAAAAGAAAATGAATCTCTTGCTGCAAAATTAAGCAATATCGAAGCTGGAAACTTAACTGATTCAGTAATGACAGTTGATGGCGTAAACGTATTAGCAGCGAAAGTAAATGTTGCAGATATGAACAACTTACGTACGATGATGGATGACCTTAAAAATAAAATAGAGTCTGCAGTTGTTGTATTAGTGTCTGTAAATGACGATAAAGTAAACATTTTAGCTGGCGTAACGAAAGATTTAATTAGCCAAGGTTACCATGCTGGTAAACTTGTGAAAGAAGTAGCTTCTCGTTGTGGCGGTGGCGGTGGTGGCCGTCCTGATATGGCTCAAGCGGGCGGTAAAAACCCAGCACAAGTTGAAGAAGCTTTAGCATTTGTACAAGAGTACGTTAAATCTGTTTCAAAATAAAGAGATAGTAGTGTACAATGGTAGGGAGAGGAGAAGTTCTTCTCCCTATACTTACTATATAAGTGAGGTGCTTGAAATGGACGGTTTTGATAAAACAATGAAGTTTAGCATTCAAGATGAAAAACAGAGTGTCCATGTAAATGATGTACTTTTAACTGTGTATGATGCACTTCAAGAAAAAGGCTATAATCCGATTAACCAAATCGTCGGTTATTTATTAAGTGGAGATCCAGCATACATACCTCGCCATAAAGATGCACGAAGCATCGTTCGCAAACTTGAACGTGATGAGATAATTGAAGAGCTTGTGAAGTCTTACTTGAAACATCATCGTGAGGAGTAGTTTATGCGGATATTAGGTTTAGATGTAGGTACAAAAACAGTCGGAGTTGCAATGAGCGACGAAATGGGCTGGACAGCACAAGGATTGGAAACAATCAAGATTAACGAAGAACGAGGTCACTTTGGTTTTGACCGTATTTCTGAGTTAGTAAAGCAGTACAATGTGGACAAAATAGTAGTAGGTTTACCTAAAAATATGAATGGTACAATTGGCCCACGTGGTGAAGCGTGCCAGCAATTTGCAGAAAACCTACGAGAGCTGTTACAATTAGACGTTGTAATGTGGGACGAGCGTTTGTCGACGATGGCGGCGGAGCGTCTACTCATTTCAGCTGATGTAAGTCGTAAGAAGCGAAAGCAAGTAATCGATAAGATGGCTGCAGTCGTAATCTTACAAGGATTTTTAGATAGTAAATAAGAGGTGACCAAAATGGAAGAAAATCAAATTACAATTGTAGACGAAAAAGGTAACGAACATTTATGTGAGATTGTTTTCACTTTTGATGCTGAAAAATTTGGCAAAAAATCATATGTAGTCTTCTCTCCAATCGGTGAAGTAGACGAAGATGGAGACCAAATTTATGATGCAATGGCTTATGAGCAAAATGAAGAAGAGGGCGGAACTTTACTTCCAATCGAATCTGAAGAAGAGTGGGAAATGGTACAAGAAATGTTCAACACTCTAGCTGATGAGCAAGAAGCTGAATAATAAGTACTGAGAAGATGGACGATATATAGTCCATCTTTTTTTATATGTAAAATGAAAGATTTTTTGTCGAAACTGTGTAATCCTTTGTAGTATAATGAGACGGATTGTAGAAAAATAAAATATCTGTCAAAAAATGATAGGTAAGTTTATTGTGATTTTTCATCGTGTTGTATAGAAAGACGTACATATGGCCTACAATTGAATAAGGAGGAAGAGTTTTGATAGAGAATCAAGTGAAAAAGAAGCGTAGACGCATTTTTTTATTTTCGATTATTGCACTGCTTTTAGTTTGTGGTTCAGTCTATGCGTATATTTCATCGGCATTAGGACCAGTTGATAGCGGGAATAAAAAAGAGATTGAAGTAGAAATTCCGAAAGGATCATCTACTAGTAAAATTGGTGAAATTTTAGAAGAAAAGGGTGCTGTGAAAAACGGTACAGTTTTTAGCTTTTATACAAAGGCTAAATCAAAAAACTTACAAGCTGGTACATATTTATTAAATCCTTCAATGAGTGCCTCAGATGTCATTGAACAAATGTCATCTGGTAATGTACATCGTCCAGCTCTGTATAAAGTGACGATAAAAGAAGGAGCGCAAGTAACTGAAATTGCAGAAACGGTTGCGAGTGAATTAAAGTGGAATAAAGATGATGTTACGCGTCAATTAAACGATAAAGCATTTATTCAAAAAATGCAGCAAAAGTATCCGAAGTTATTAACGGATAAAATCTTTGATAGTAATATTAAATATCCATTAGAAGGGTATTTATATCCTGCGACGTATTCGTTCTATAAGAAAGATACAACGTTAGAAGAAATCGTAATTCCAATGCTTGAGAAAACAAATGCAATCATTGTTCAAAACGAGGCGAAAATGAAAGCGAAGAACTGGGATGTTCATCAGCTTTTAACATTGTCTTCACTGATTGAAGAAGAGGCGACTGGTTTTACAGATCGCCAAAAGATTTCTAGTGTTTTTTATAATCGCTTAGCAAAAGGTATGCCCCTTCAAACAGATCCAACGGTATTATACGCGCTTGGAAAGCATAAGCAACGTGTATTATACGAGGATTTAAAGGTGAATTCACCGTATAATACGTATGTTGTAAAAGGATTACCAGTTGGACCGATTGCGAACTCTGGTAAACATTCAGTGGAAGCTGCGTTAGAACCTGCGCAAACAGATTATTATTATTTCTTAGCTGCACCAAGTGGTGAAGTGTACTATGCGAAAACATTAGAAGAGCATAATGCATTAAAGCAAAAATATATTACGAAAAAACAGTGAAATGGGGAGGGATAGCGAAAAAGGTCGCACATCCCTCTTTTTTGTGGTAAAATATATCGGGTTAAAAACTGGCAGAAGAATCGTTTTTAATATCAAAACGGGACGTACAAGCTAAGGGTAAAGCTGGCTTGTATTTTTATTGCATTCTATGTGTGAAAAGACGTCATAGAGGCACTTCTCCATGTAAATAAGGAGGACCATTTATGGAGGATGCAGTTAACGAGTACCTATTATCATTTATTGATCCAAAAGATAAATTAATTCTTGAAATGGAAGAATATGCAACAGAAAATCATGTGCCGATTATGGATCGACTTGGAATGGAATTTATGCTGCAATTTTTACGTTTAATTGGACCGAAAAGCATTTTAGAGCTTGGTACAGCAATTGGCTATTCTAGTATTCGTATGATGCAAGCTATTCCAAATTCACGCATTGTGACAGTTGAGCGCAATCGTGAACGATATGAAAAAGCACTTGAATATATAGAACGTTCCCCAGTAAAAGAACGTATTTCAGTTATATACGGTGATGCGTTAGAGACGGGTGAACAAGTAAAAGAACACGGAACATTTGACGTTATTTTTATTGATGCAGCAAAAGGACAATATCGTCGCTTTTTTGACTTATATGAACCGTTATTAAACCCTGGTGGCGTAATTATTTCAGATAATGTTATGTACCATGGTCTTGTAACGACAAAAGAGAAAATTGAAAATAGACGTACACGTGGTTTAATCCGTCGTATTAAGACGTACAATGAATGGCTTATGAACCATGAAGGATATGATACAACGATTTTCCCAATTGGAGATGGAGTAGCTGTTAGTAAAAAGAGAGGATGACCAAGGTATGAAGAAACCTGAATTGTTAGTAACGCCAAGAGCGGTGGCGGATATCGAACCTCTTGCGAAAGCAGGAGCAGATGCAGTAATGATCGGTGAACAAAAGTTTGGTTTACGTTTAGCAGGGGAATTTTCACGTGAAGATGTAAAAAAATCTGTTAAAATTGCACATGAAAATGGTGTGAAAGTATACGTAGCAATGAATGCTATGTTCCATAATGATAAAGTAGAAGAATTAACAGATTACGTTGCATTTTTAAACGAAGTACATGTAGATGCAATTGTCTTCGGAGATCCAGCGGTATTAATGGCTGTTCGTGAAGTAGCACCAAATATGCAACTGCACTGGAATACAGAAACGACAGCAACAAATTGGTTCACTTGTAACTACTGGGGTCAAAGAGGAGCGAAGCGTGCTGTATTAGCTCGTGAGCTTAGCTTAGATGAAATTGTTGATTTAAAAGAAAATGCTGAAGTGGAACTTGAAGTGCAAATTCACGGTATGACTTGTATGTTCCAATCGAAGCGTTCGTTAGTAGGAAACTACTTTGAGTATCAAGGACGTAATCTTGACATTGAAAAGAAAAAATATGAAGAGAATATGTTCTTGTATGACCCAGAGCGTAACAATAAATATCCAATTTATGAAGATGAAAATGGTACTCACATTATGAGTCCGAATGATATTTGTTTCATCGATGAATTAGAGGAACTAATTGAGGCTGAAGTTGATAGCTTAAAAATCGATGGTGTACTAAAAAGCTCTGAATACATTATTGAAGTAACGAAGAAATATCGTCAAGCGATTGATTTGTGTGTGGAAGATCGTGATGCGTATTATGACGTGAAAGATGATCTATATAAAGAAATAGAAGAAATGCAACCAGTAAATCGTCCATTAGATACAGGATTCTTCTTTAAAGAAACGGTTTACTAAACGAGGAGGGTGTAGGAAATGACTGTACAAGAAATTTCACGAGTGATCGATGGCAAGCGCGTTATTGTGAAGAAACCTGAACTGTTAATCCCTGCGGGTAACTTAGAAAAATTAAAAGTAGCTATCCATTATGGGGCAGATGCTGTATATTTAGGTGGACAAGAATTTGGTCTTCGTTCTAATGCAGGTAACTTTACGCTAGAAGATATGGCAGAAGGCGTTGAATTTGCAAAGAAATATGGAGCGAAAATATACGTAACAACAAATATTTTCGCACATAATGAAAATATGGACGGGCTAGAGGAATATTTAAAAGGGATTGAAAAAGCTGGTGTAACGGGAATTATCGTTGCAGATCCGCTTATTATTGAGACGTGTAAACGTGTAGCGCCTTCTGTTGAGGTGCATTTAAGTACACAACAATCGCTATCCAACTGGAAAGCAGCACAGTATTGGAAAGAAGAAGGTTTACATCGTCTTGTATTAGCTCGTGAAGCAAGCTATGAAGAAATGAAAGAAATTAAAGACAAAGTGGACATTGAAATTGAAGCATTCGTCCATGGTGCAATGTGTATCGCATATTCAGGAAGATGTACATTAAGTAACCATATGACAGCGCGTGACTCTAACCGTGGTGGTTGTTGTCAATCTTGTCGCTGGGACTATGACTTAGTTCAAACGGTATCACAACATAAAGATGCAAAAGAGCTTCCTTTATTCCAAGAAGAAGATGCTCACTTTGCGATGAGTCCAAAAGATTTAAATTTAATCTTGTCAATTCCGAAAATGATTGAAATTGGAATTGATAGCTTAAAAGTTGAAGGACGTATGAAATCTATCCATTACGTAGCGACTGTAGCAACTGTATATCGCAAAGTAATTGATGCGTATTGTGCGGATCCGGATAACTTTGAGTTTAAACAAGAATGGTTAGATGAGCTTGATAAATGTGCAAATCGTGATACAGCTCCTGCATTCTTTGAAGGGGTTCCAGGACATCAAGAGCAAATGTTTGGAAATCATAGTAAGAAAACAACGTATGATTTTGCTGGTTTAGTGTTAGATTATAATGAAGAAACGGGCATCGTAACGCTTGAGCAACGTAATCACTTCAAACCAGGACATGAAGTGGAGTTCTTTGGACCAGAAATAGAAAACTTTACGCAGACGGTGGAGAAAATTTGGGATGAGGATGGAAACGAATTAGATGCAGCGAGACATCCGTTGCAAATCGTGAAATTCAAAGTGGATCAACCAGTGTATGTGAATAATATGATGCGCAAAAACATACTTCAATAAGAAAGAGTGGTAGTCGAATGGGGACGAATAAGCCTGTTGTAATTGGAATCGCTGGTGGTTCAGGATCAGGAAAAACAAGTGTAACGAAAGCGATTTTTGACCATTTTAAAGGTCATTCCATTTTAATCTTGGAGCAAGATTATTATTACAAAGATCAAAGCCATTTACCGATGGAAGAGCGTTTAAAAACAAATTATGATCATCCGCTTGCGTTTGATAATGATCTGTTAATTGAACATTTGCAGCAGTTGCTTGCATATGAGCAAATTGATAAGCCTGTATATGACTATACATTGCATACGCGTTCAGAAGAAATTATTCCAGTTGAGCCGAAAGATGTAATCATTTTAGAAGGAATTCTTATTTTAGAAGACCCACGTCTTTGTGAGTTGATGGACATTAAGTTATTCGTTGATACAGATGCAGATCTTCGTATCCTGCGCCGCATGCAGCGTGATATTAAAGAGCGCGGTCGTACGATGGATTCAGTTATTGATCAATACGTAACTGTTGTGCGTCCAATGCACAATCAATTTATTGAGCCTTCTAAGAAATTTGCGGATATTATTATCCCTGAAGGTGGACAAAACCATGTTGCAATTGATATTATGGTGACAAAAATTGCAACAATTCTTGAACAAAAAGTAAATTTGTAATAGCATAGTAAAAGATATACGATAGGAAGGGATTTTTTCCCTTCCTATCGAATACAATGAAGCATGCAACCTCATCTATATATAGGTGAGGGCATATTTATATCAACTTTCCATACATATCTTCTTTAAAAGAAGAATTGGAAATACGGGGTTGTATGTGACAACTCCGCTAGTGCAAGGGTACTAGAAACCTCCGCTAACAATGGAAGCGGAGGAGTTTTCATATGGAACTCCTCTTTTTTCGGGGGATTGGTATATAAAAGGAGTGGAAAATATGTCAACAGAAAAAACATACCCTATGACGCAAGAGGGTAAGCAAAAATTAGAGAACGAAGTTGAGCAATTAAAAACAGTAAGACGTAAAGAAGTAGTAGAGCGTATTAAAATCGCGCGTAGCTTCGGCGATCTTTCTGAGAACTCTGAGTACGATGCAGCGAAAGATGAGCAAGCGTTCGTAGAAGGACGTATTACACAATTAGAAAACATGATTCGTAACGCAGTTATCATCGAAGATAATGGCGAAGAATCTACTGTCGTTACATTAGGTAAAACAGTAACATTTAAAGAATTACCAAATGGAGATGAAGAAGCTTACACAATCGTAGGTAGCGCGGAAGCTGACCCATTCGAAGGAAGAATTTCTAACGATTCTCCAATCGCAAAGAGCTTATTAGGTAAGCAAATTGGTGAGAAGGTAGCAATTCAAACGCCAGGCGGAGAAATGCAAGTAGAGATTATCTCTGTTAAATAATAAAAATCACTCGTGTAAAAACGAGTGGTTTTTTTATTTGTATAAAAGGTTAAACACCTCGTCCAAACTATAATAGACGAGGTGTTTTTTTATGAAAATAAGACGGAGAATTACAGTTGCTTTAATTTGTTTTATATGTGTGATGTTTTTATTACTTTGTCGTTTACTCCAAATACAGATTATAGATACTGAATCTTTTACTGATCGAAATATTAATTTAATCGAAAGAAGCGTTACGCAACGAACACAATCACTTACAGTAGATAATGGAAGAGGACATTTTACAGATCGGAATGATAAAGAAATTGGTGAAGAGAAATACCCAGTTTTAATTATTTTTCCTTTTTTACAAATAAAAAATGACATGTTAAAGAAAATTGCGCATATCATTGGTGTGTCGAGACAAGAGATCAAAATACAAATGAAAGATAAAAAAAATGCATTTATACTCCAAAGAGGAAATGAGCCATTTCCTTTAGTACGAGAGCAGATGGAGAAGATTAATCAATTAAATGTATTGGGCATTGTAGCGGCTGAAGTTCGATTAAAACAAACTGGAGGGACAAATCATTTAGTGGGTGAAGTGGGGGAGAATGAACGAGAATTCCAAAAGCGATATGGAGAAGTAGAAAAAATTTCAAAACAAACGCCAATTGGTATTTCGGGATTACAGCAATCTTTTGATGAATTTTTATTAACTGATGGAGAGGCAAAAGTATTGTATCAAGTGGACCGGCAAGGAGAACCGATTTTTGGAAAACAGGCGAAATACACTTCGCCAGGAAATCCATTTTATCCAGTTACAATTCAAACTACTTTACATAAAGAGTTGCAGCAAAAAGCTGAAGAGACAATTGAAAAAAGTGAAATAAAGAAGGGGGGATTAGTATTACTTGATGTAAAAACAAATGAAATACTAGCGATGGTTAGCAAACCATCTTTACAGGTTAAAAACGAAAGATTATATAAAGCTACACTTGAAAATCAAATGTTAACACCGCATTTTCCTGGTTCTGTTTTTAAAACAGTAGTTGCAACGGCAGCGATTGATCAAAATATAAATGTATTGAATCGCACATTTAATTGTAATAAAGATTTATATGGTGAAAACGACCCACAAGTTTTGATGGGAACACTTAGTTTTAAAGGGAGCTTTGCTAGAAGCTGTAACAGGGCATTCTCACAGTTAGGTAACGAGCTAATACAAAAGGATAAGATGGTGTTAGAAACGTACGTAGCGGCTTTAGGAGCAGTTGGAAAGGTTGGTTGGAACGGTTCGGTATTTCATACATCGCGTTTCGAGCAAATGCCAGAGGAGAAGAGTGCTATTATCTGGGGGAGTGAGGAAAATAAGACTAGTAAAAAAGCGGTAGCGCAAACAGCAATTGGACAGAAAGATGTACGTATATCACCTCTAGCAATCGCTAATATGATGGCGACGATTGCTAGGAATGGAGAAAAAATGGAAGTGAAAGCTGTTAAAAAAATAGTGTATAAAAATGGAAGTGACTTTTTTACATTTGAAAACCATAAATTAAATGGAAAACAGCTTTCTTATGAAACAGTAAAAACATTACAAGAGTTATTAAGAGGCGTTGTAATAACAGAGAAAGGAACAGGAGCAGCATTCAGGTCGTTGCCACTAAGTGTCGCTGGAAAATCTGGGACAGCACAAACAGGAAAAGGGATGAAGGTCAATCGCTGGTTTGCAGGTTATTTTCCATATGAAAATCCAAGATATGCTTTAGTTGTCGTTGATATAGAAACGGACAGCAGTGTAAATAAAGTCACATCCATTTTCAAAGATATCGTAGAAGAAATCCATCGATTAGAGAATGAAAAGTAATCTTGCAATTCATAGTGAAATGTTTTCATTTCATGAAAATATTATTGTAAATGTTCAACCTTTCTAGATTTAATGTTACAATAGCAAGTATGAAAAACTGCATGGAGGTTTGAAGAATGGCAGGAGGATCTAGATTCCAACAGAAACAACAAAAACGTCGTCAAAACGGTGTTTTAAATATTGCAATCGCTATTGTATTAGTGGCAGTAGCTATTGTAGCATATCAATTGTTCGTTCCTGACACAAAAGAGCAAGCGTCTTCTAATGATAAAAAGGTAGCTCAGCAAACAACAAAAGAAAATAAAGCTGAGAAAGCTAAAGGTAAAGAAGAGACGAAGAAGGACGAACAAGAGAAGGCAGAGGCTAAGAAGAAGGAAGAAGAAGAGAAGCAAAAGGCTGAAGAAGAAAAGCAAAAAGCTGAAGAAGAAGCGAAAGCTAATGAGAAAGTGGCAGCTGAAAAAACACAGCCAAAGGCAACAGATGCTTATACGAAACCTTCTTGGAAGCCAGTAGGTACAGAGCAAGGTGCAACACCTGCGATGACGTTTAACAAAGGTACAGCAGATTGGAATGAGATGAATCAAGCGATTTCCGCTGCAATCGACGTTCCGGTAGAGCAATTGGTTATTCATAGAATCGGAAATAACGGTAAGAATAAAGCTTACGGCAACGTACAAGATAAGCAATCAGGTAAAAAATATTATGTAAATATTGATTGGGTAGAGAATGAGGGCTGGAAACCAGTGCTTGTTCAAACTCTAAACTAAAAAAGAGAAGCTCCTAGGAGCTTCTCTTTTTTAGTTAGCGTAATTTCTTTAATTTAAAATGAACAACCGCGCTGTAATACGGTCTTTTGCTTTCAGGATCCATAACCATTTGATGCGAGATGTGATGAACTTCAAGCATAAGTGCTTTATTATTATCAATTTGTTCACTAATTTTTCTTTCTAAGGAAGCTAAGTCTCCCGCTTCAAAAAATTCTATTTTATCTTCTAACATTTCAAAGGTAAATGACATGAAGATGCCCCCTCTCCTATGTAATCAACTACAGTGTAACAAAGAAAAGAAGGAAATACCATGTGCATTTCAATTGACATTTTTAGAAAGAGGGAATATCATACTGATAAAACCGATAAGAAAAAGGGGAATTTTTATGGGCACAGAATTTAATGGTTTATTTGATGAGTGGGCTCATACGTACGACTCATTCGTACAAGGCGAAGATATACAATATAAAGAAGTTTTCGCCCATTATGAGGACATTTTAGAGGATGTAGTTAACAAGTCATTTGGTAACGTATTAGAATTTGGTGTTGGTACTGGCAATTTAACAAATAAATTATTACTTGCCGGTCGTACAGTTTACGGTATAGAACCGTCGCGTGAAATGCGCATGATTGCAAAAGAGAAATTGCCAAAGGAATTTTTTATTACAGAAGGTGATTTTCTTTCGTTTGAAGTTCCGAATTCAGTTGATACCATTGTAAGCACCTATGCATTTCATCATTTAACAGATGATGAAAAAAATGTAGCTGTTGCGAAGTATAGTCAATTGCTAAACAAAGGTGGTAAAATAGTGTTTGCTGATACGATATTTGCAGATCAAGATGCATATGATAAAACTGTTGAAACAGCAAAACAAAGAGGTTTTCACCAGTTAGCAAACGATTTGCAAACGGAATACTATACACGTATTCCGATCATGCAGACTATATTTGAAAACAATGGCTTCCATGTAACGTTTACGAGATTAAATCATTTCGTTTGGGTAATGGAGGCAACTAAGCAATAGAAAGAGGGATTAGATTGAGAATTGCTGTAATTGGAGCAATGGAAGAAGAAGTACGTATTTTACGTGACAAATTAGAACAAGCAAAAACAGAAACGGTTGCGGGTTGTGAATTTACGAAAGGACTATTAGCAGGACATGAAGTAATCTTGTTAAAGTCTGGTATTGGTAAAGTAAATGCAGCGATGTCAACGACAATTTTATTAGAAAAATATAAGCCTGAAAAAGTAATTAATACTGGTTCAGCTGGTGGATTCCATCATTCTCTAAATGTTGGAGATGTAGTTATTTCAACAGAAGTTCGTCACCATGACGTAGATGTAACAGCATTTAACTATGAATATGGCCAAGTACCAGGAATGCCGCCTGGATTTAAAGCTGATGAGGCGTTAGTTGCATTAGCTGAGAAATGTATGCAAGCTGAAGAAAATATTCAAGTTGTAAAAGGTATGATTGCAACAGGTGATTCATTTATGAGTGATCCGAACCGCGTTGCAGCAATTCGTGATAAATTTGAAAATCTTTATGCAGTAGAAATGGAAGCGGCAGCTGTTGCACAAGTGTGCCACCAATACGAAGTTCCGTTTGTTATCATCCGCGCACTTTCCGATATTGCTGGTAAAGAATCAAATGTTTCATTTGATCAATTTTTAGATCAAGCAGCCCTTCATTCTACAAACTTTATCGTAAAAGTACTAGAAGAGTTAAAGTAATGTAACAAAAAGGCAACTGTCTCATATAAAGAAAATACATACAGTTGCCTTTTCTTTATTGGCAAATAAGGGGGAGAACACGATGAATGTATATCGTGGAGTTCATGAGTTAATTGGTCATACACCAATTGTAGAAGTTACTCGGTTTTCACTTCCAGAAGGGGTCCGTTTATTTGCGAAGCTTGAATTTTATAACCCAGGTGGAAGCGTTAAGGATCGTTTAGGAAGAGAATTAATCGAAGACGCACTAGAAAAAGGGCTTGTCACGCAGGGTGGAACAATTATTGAACCGACTGCTGGGAATACTGGTATTGGACTGGCACTTGCAGCGTTAGAACATGATTTACGCGTTATTGTTTGTGTACCAGAGAAATTTAGTATTGAGAAACAAGAATTAATGAAAGCGCTAGGCGCAACAGTCGTGCATACACCGACTGAGCAAGGAATGACCGGAGCAATTGCAAAAGCAAAAGAGTTAGTAAATGAAATACCGAATTCATACTCTCCAAGTCAGTTTGCGAATGAAGCAAACCCACGTGCTTATTTCAAAACATTAGGTCCTGAACTTTGGAATGCATTGAATGGAGAGATTAACATATTTGTTGCTGGAGCAGGAACCGGCGGTACATTCATGGGAACTGCATCTTATTTGAAAGAAAAAAATATAGATATTAAAACAGTTATTGTAGAACCAGAAGGATCTATTTTAAATGGTGGTAAAGCTGGTTCACATGAAACAGAAGGAATTGGTCTTGAATTTATTCCACCATTTTTGAAAACATCTTATTTTGATAAAATTCATACGATTTCTGATCGAAATGCATTTTTACGAGTAAAAGAATTAGCGCAAAAAGAAGGACTTTTAGTTGGGAGCTCTTCAGGAGCAGCATTTCATGCAAGTTTACTGGAGGCAGAGAAAGCAACACCAGGTACAAATATTGTAACGATTTTTCCTGATAGTAGTGAGCGCTATTTAAGTAAAGACATATACAAAGGATGGGAATAAAAAATGAGAGCAAAGACAAAGTTAATTCATGGTATTCGCATAGGAGAACCTTCAACTGGATCTGTAAACGTACCGATTTATCAAACAAGTACGTATAAACAAGAAGCAGTTGGTAAGCATCAAGGATATGAATATTCACGTACAGGCAACCCAACACGAGCAGCTTTAGAAGAAATGATTGCCGTATTAGAAAACGGTCATGCTGGATTTGCATTTGGTTCGGGAATGGCTGCTATTACAGCAACAATTATGTTGTTCTCAAAAGGTGATCACGTTATTTTAACAGATGATGTTTATGGCGGAACGTATCGTGTTATTACGAAAGTATTAAACCGCTTCGGTATTGAGCATACATTTGTAGATACAACAAATTTAGAGGAAGTTGTAGAAGCAATTCGTCCAAATACGAAAGCGATCTATGTGGAAACACCAACGAATCCACTACTAAAAATTACTGATATTAAGAAAATATCTACTCTTGCTAAAGAGAAAGATTTATTAACAATTATTGATAATACATTCATGACGCCATATTGGCAGTCGCCGATTTCTTTAGGAGCAGACATTGTACTTCATAGCGCAACGAAATATTTAGGAGGTCATAGTGACGTAGTTGCAGGTCTAGTAGTGGTAAATAGCCCACAACTAGCAGAAGACCTTCACTTTGTACAAAACTCAACGGGAGGTATTCTTGGACCACAAGATAGCTTCTTACTACTTCGCGGTTTAAAAACATTAGGAATTCGTATGGAAGAACATGAAACGAATTCACGCGCAATTGCTGAATTCTTAAATAATCATCCAAAAGTAAATAAAGTATATTATCCAGGCCTTGAATCACATCAAAACCATGAATTAGCAACAGAACAAGCAAACGGATTTGGTGCTATCATCTCATTTGATGTAGATAGTGAGGAAACATTAAATAAAGTACTTGAGAAACTGCAATACTTTACACTTGCTGAAAGCCTAGGAGCAGTCGAAAGTTTAATTTCTATCCCATCTCAAATGACACATGCATCAATCCCAGCAGATCGTCGTAAAGAATTAGGAATTACAGATACATTAATTCGTATCTCTGTCGGAATTGAAGATGGTGAAGATTTAATTGAAGATTTAGCACAAGCGCTAGCATAATAAAAATGCACTGCTAATGTGGAGCAGTGCATTTTTATTATTTTAATTTGTGAAATATTTCACAAATTAGACATACACAAATGAAATGATTTCATGTATATTGAATTCATGAAATGTTATTCACGAATAAACTTGTGAAATATTTCACAAACAATGGGATTCATGTAGGACGGTAACTCTATTTTTTTCGCTAATCGGGACTTTTTATGACCTATAGGGACATATAAAGACCGTGATAACAGAATAGGAGGAAATTTACATGGTAGTCAAAGAGAAAGTTGTAAATGAAATGCAAGAGGTAAAAGAGATGATTGATACGTTAGTAAATAACGGTCAAGAAGCTTTACAAGCATTAGAAAGTTTTACACAAGAACAGATTGACAACATTGTTCATGAAATGGCACTAGCAGGTGTTGATCAACATATGTCGCTTGCAAAATTGGCTGTTGAAGAAACAGGCCGTGGTGTCTATGAAGACAAATGCATAAAAAATATTTTTGCCACTGAATATATTTGGCATAGTATAAAGCAAGATAAAACGGTAGGAGTTATTCATGAAGATCCTCATGAAGAAATAATAGAAATTGCGGAACCAGTCGGTGTAGTAGCTGGAGTAACGCCAGTAACGAATCCAACGTCAACAACAATGTTTAAAGCATTAATCGCGATAAAAACGAGAAATCCAATTATTTTCGCATTTCATCCTTCTGCACAAAATTGTTCCGTTGCAGCGGCCAAAACAGTATATGATGCAGCGGTGAAGGCGGGTGCGCCAAAGCATTGTATTCAATGGATTGAAAGACCATCTGTCGAAGCAACGAAACAATTAATGAACCATGATGGTGTCGCACTCGTTCTAGCAACTGGAGGCGCTGGTATGGTGAAATCGGCTTATTCTACTGGTAAACCAGCACTAGGTGTAGGTCCTGGTAATGTACCGTGTTATATAGAGAAATCAGCACATGTAAAACGAGCTGCTAATGATTTAATTTTATCGAAAACATTTGATAACGGTATGATTTGTGCATCGGAACAGGCAATCATTATCGATAAAGAAATTTATGATGATGTTAAAACAGAAATGATTGCAAATAATTGTTACTTTGTAACAGAGGAAGAGAGAAAGAAATTAGAAAAGCTCGTTATAAATGAAAATACATGTGCAGTAAATAGTGATATTGTAGGGAAATCTGCACAGTATATTGCCGAATTAGTTGGGATGACTGTGCCTGAACATACAAAAATACTTGTAGCTGAAATTAAAGGAATTGGGGCAGCGTATCCACTATCTCGTGAGAAACTGAGCCCAGTATTAGCTTGTGTAAAAGCGAATTCATTAGAAGAAGGATTTACATATTGCGAAGAAATGTTGAATCTTGGAGGTTTAGGGCATTCAGCAGTCATTCATTCTACAAATAAAGAAGTACAAAAACAATTTGGTTTACGTATGAAAGCTTGCCGTCTTATTGTAAATGCACCTTCATCACAAGGCGGAATAGGTGACATATATAATGGGTTTATTCCATCGCTTACACTTGGTTGTGGTTCATACGGGAAAAACTCAGTTTCTCAAAACGTAACAGCGACTCATTTATTAAATATAAAAAGGCTGGCAAATAGAAAAAAGAATATGCAGTGGTTCAAGTTGCCACCAAAAATTTATTTTGAAAAACATGCTACGGCGTATTTAGCAAATATGCCTAACATTTCACGCGCATTTATTGTAACGGATCCAGGAATGGTTGAGCACGGCTATGTAGACACAGTTACGCACTATTTACGTAAGCATGCAAATGATGTGAAAGTTGAAGTGTTCTTTGAGGTCGAGCCAGATCCGTCAGATGAAACTGTTTTTAAAGGTGCGGAAATGATGAGAAGTTTTAAGCCTGATGTGATTATTGCACTTGGTGGCGGTTCAGCTATGGATGCGGCAAAAGGGATGTGGTTATTCTATGAGCATCCAGAAACATCATTCTATGGCATTAAACAGAAATTTTTAGATATAAGAAAACGTACATGTAAATATCCGGAATTAGGAAATAAAGCGCAGTTTGTTGCCATTCCAACAACATCAGGAACAGGGTCAGAAGTGACACCATTTGCGGTTATTACAGATAAGAAAAATAATATAAAGTATCCGCTTGCAGATTATGAATTAACACCAGATGTAGCGATTGTTGATCCGCAATTTGTAATGACAGTACCACCACATGTAACAGCAGATACTGGTATGGATGTTTTAACACATGCAATTGAGGCGTATGTGTCTGTTATGGCAAATGACTATACAGATGGATTAGCATTAAAAGCTATTGATCTCGTATTCAAATATTTACCGAGAGCATATAAAGATGGAAATGATGAAGAAGCAAGAGAAAAAATGCATAACGCTTCTGCAATTGCAGGGATGGCATTTGCAAATGCTTTCCTCGGTATTAATCACAGCTTAGCACATAAGATTGGACCAGAATTCCATATTCCGCACGGACGCGCAAATGCCATTCTAATGCCGCACGTAGTCCGCTATAATGCTATTAAGCCAAGAAAACACGCATTGTTCCCAAAATATGAGTACTTTGTGGCAGATGAAAGATATGCACATATAGCGAGAATGCTCGGGCTTCCAGCAAGTTCGGCAGCAGAAGGGGTGGAATCACTTGTCCAAGCAATTATTGAGCTTGGAAAAAGCTTGAATATTAATATGAGTATTATGGGGCAAGGAGTCGATAAAGAGAAATTTGAAGAGGTTGTTGGAGTATTAGCAGAACGGGCTTTTGAAGACCAATGTACAACAGCTAATCCGAAATTACCGCTCATTTCAGAGTTGAAAGAAATTTATATGGAAGCATATAAAGGTGTGGAATAGATAGGAAAGAGTCGCAATTAAGCGGCTCTTTTTCTTTTGGAAAACATCTCCCCGAATGGCTGCATTTACTTGTCTTTCAGTTTCATAGAATATGATACAGTGAAATGGAGGAGTGAGAATATGATGAAAGAATTACAAGGGAAAATAGAAGATTATACTCGGTTCGGACAGATCCTTCTCGCTGTAAGCACATTGTTAATGGTTGGCTTATTGATTCCGAATGGAGCAAAAGAAACGATACAATTTTTTGTTATGATGGGGAGCATCGTTATATTTTTAAGTTTATCGTTCTTTTTCTTTCAGCGTGTAAAAGTGATGCGTGACCAGTTGGAGGAAAATGAATGTGAGTAATAGTATTAAATAAAGCGCTACAAAAAGAAAGGATCTTTTTGTAGCGCTTTTTGTTTTTTTTGAAGAAAATGTATGCGTTTTTGTTGACAATGATAATCTTTATCAATTAAAGTAGAATAGCAGTTAATGATTTTCATTATCAATTAGAGGTGGAAGAATGAAAAAGTCTATTACGCTATTTACAGCGATTTTATCTGTATTTTTCTTATTAATAGGTTGCAATGCAAAGGGAAACGACAAAGCATCTGCAACCAAAACAGAAAAAGGAAAAGAAAAAATCGAAATTACCGACCTATCGGGAAGAAAGGTAACATTCGATAAAACACCAGAGAGCTTTGCAACATTAAGTATGGGTGATATGGATATTATTCATGCTTTAGGCGGAAAGATTATAGGTCGTCCAGATACGAAATTAACTCTTCCGGAGGAGTTAAAGAAAGCGCAAGTAATTGGGAATGCACATCAGCCGAATTTTGAGCAAATTGCTAGCTTAAAGCCAGATGTACTTGTTGCTAACAATGGATTCCAAAAGAATGTTCCAACGGTTGAAGGTCAAGGGACGAAAGTAGTCATTTCTACTGCAAATTCTGTACAAGATATTCAAAAGAATATTGAAATATACGGAGCAGTAATGAAGAAAGAAGATAAAGCAAAAGAACTGAATCAAAAAATGAATGATCAAATGAAGAAATATGAGAAAAAGAGTGATGTGAAAGCATTGCTAGTGTATGGAGCACCAGGAACTTATTTAGCAGCATTACCAACATCTCTGTCAGGTGACATTTTAGAGAAAACGGGCGGAAAAAATATTGCAGCTGGTTTTCCAGAAATGAAAGAATATCCGCAATATGCACAGCTAAGTGTAGAACGTATTATTGAGGCGAATCCAGATGTAATTTATTTAATTACACACGGAGACCCGAATAGCGTGAAAAAAGCATTTGAAGGCGAAATGATGAAAAATGAAGCGTGGAAAAATTTAGATGCAGTAAAACAAAATCGTGTAGTTATTTTACCACCAGACTTATTTGGATCAAATCCTGGAACAAAAGTAACAGAAGCTATGGACTTTATGTATAAAAGTATACAAGATGTAAGGAAATGATAAGTATGGAGAGTAATGAAGTAGTAAGAGAAAAGGAACATCCTTTTGCGAAAAAAAGATGGGGAATAGCAGTTATTTTAGTCGTATTAACGATTCTAGGTCTTTTTTACGGTCTTTTCGCGGGAAGTTTATCCTTTTCTTTACGAGACATCCTAACAGGGGTGCAAGATGAAGGTTCGATAGTTCATCGAATTGTATGGGATCTTCGTATACCAAGGGTGCTCGTTGGATTTATAGTAGGAACGTGTTTAGCGGCATCAGGTGCATTATTGCAAGGGGTTATGAGAAACCCTCTTGCAGACCCTGGTATTATCGGGGTTTCATCTGGAGCGGGTCTTGTAGCAATTATAATTATGATTTTATTTCCTCAGCACATGGCTTTTTTACCGCTAGGGGCGTTTTTAGGAGCTTTCATCACAGCAATGGTCATCTATGCTTTATCATGGCAAAAAGGGGCACCACCTTCAAGAATTGTCTTAGTCGGTGTGTCGATTAATGCATTGATTGGTGCTGCAACGTCAGCATTAATGTTATTACATAGTGACAAAGTACAATCTGTTTTACCGTGGTTAGCTGGTGGCATTGGTGGTGTAAGCTGGGCACATTTAAATATGATTATTTATTATGCGATATTTGCTATTATATTAGCCTTCTTTGGTATTAAGCATATTCGATTATTAATGCTTGGAGATGAAATGGCAAAGTTATTAGGACATAACGTGGAAAAAAGTCGTTTTTATTTAATCGTAGTAAGTACATTATTAGCTGGAATAGCAGTTAGTGTTTCTGGACTTATTGGGTTTGTCGGTCTTGTTGTACCGCATATGCTACGTTTATTAGTTGGAAATGATTATAAATATTTGCTGCCTCTATCATGTCTTGGCGGCGGGGTATTACTTGTTTTTGCGGATGCGATAGCTCGAAGTTGGTTCGATCCAATCGAATTGCCTGTTGGTATTTTATTATCCTTCTTAGGTGGTCCGTTCTTCTTATATTTAATTCATAGAGGAGGAAAACAACGTGATTTCCGTTGAAAAAGTGTTTTACGCACATTCTGAAAGATTTCAAATGCAAAATATGAATGTACATATTAAAGCTGGAGAAGTTGTTAGTTTAATTGGACCGAATGGATCGGGGAAATCTACTTTGCTTCGTTTAATGGCAAGGCTACTTAAACAAAGCGAAGGGGAAATCATTTTAGATGGGAAAAATATTCATACGATGAAGAGTGCCGATGTAGCGAAGCAATTAGCGATGTTACCACAAATGCATGATCATCAATTAGATTTAACAGTGAAAGAATTAATTGAATTTGGAAGAGGCCCCCATAAATCATGGAGTGTTCGCTTAAATAAAGAAGATGAAGAAATTGTTAATTGGGCATTGTCTGTTACAAATCTTGAAGGGTATGAATATCGTCTTTTACAATCTTTATCAGGAGGAGAAAGGCAGCGTGCTTGGATTGCAATGACGCTAGCACAACGCACGAATGTTTTATTATTAGATGAGCCAACAACTTTTTTAGATATCGTTCATCAGTTGGAAGTAATGGAACTTGTGAAACGATTAAATGAGGAGTTTGGTATGACAATTGTAATGGTTTTACATGACATTAACCAAGCTACTCAATATAGTGATCGTTTACTCGTATTAAAGCGAGGGGAGATTCAGTATGACGGTGTACCAGAAGAAGTATTATGTCATGAAATGTTTCAATATGTATTTGGTATAGAAGTGGATATTTTTCAAGGAAGTGACAAACCATTTTTTACACCGAAACGAATTTCTAAAAAAGGAGAAGAGCGATGCATACAGAAGAGCGTATTACCACTGAGTTAGTAAGAGAATTTGTTATGGCAGCTCACGGAAATTTAGAAAAAGTACAGGAACTGTTGGTTGAATCGCCCAGCTTACTTCATGCCTCTTACAATTGGGGCGGATTAGATTGGGAAAGTGCCTTAGGAGCATCGGCACATGTAGGTCGTAAAGATATTGCTCTTTATTTACTGGAAAAGGGTGCTCGCATGGATATTTTTGCTGCAGCTATGCTTGGAGAGTTAGAAGTTGTACAAGCTATTTTAGTAGCACAACCAGAAGCATTACGTGCATCTGGCCCACATGGTATTTCCCTTCTTCAACATGCGCGAATGGGTGGAGAAAAAGCACAGCGTGTGTTTGATTACTTAACAGTGCTCTCTTAATGACCGCAAAAGTTCTTATGTGCGGTAAACTTTTCACTTTCAAATAATTGAAAAGTTTACCGCCCGTTAGAACGGGATAAGTATCTAGTATATTTGAAAATCCTACACCCCCCTCAATTGTAGTTTTCTTTGTGCTAGTTATGATATGGATGCAGTAGACAATATTTGTCTACTGCTTTTTTTATCGGGTAAAAGAATGAACATTCTGCATTTTTTGTTTCGTTCATTTATAATAGGTAGTAATACTTATTATACATGTAAAATATGGTCGTGAAATAAAGAACACATTAGTGGGAAGGAGTGCAGAAATGTTTCATACAGATCGTTTACAAGTTCGCAAATATACAATGGATGATTTACAGTTCTACGCTTCACTATGGGGAAACGAGAAGGTAATGCGCTATATTGGAAATGGGACGTTAAAAACATATATGCAATGCAAAAAAAGCTTGGAGGAGTGGGTAATTCCTAATTATAAAAATGGTCTCGGTTTATTTGTAATGATTGAAAGGGAAACGGGAATACGAATTGGTCATGCGGGACTAGTAAAGCAGAAGATAGATGGAAAAGAGGAAATTGAAATTGGTTATTGGTTACTTCCTCAGTATTGGGGAAAAGGGTATGCGAAAGAAGCAGCTGCGGCATTTCGAGACTACGGTTTCCAAGCATTACAAATGAATAAATTAATTTCTCTTATTAATCCGAACCATCCCGCCTCAATATTTGTTGCTAGAAAAACAGGGCTTAGTTATGAGAAAACAACTTCATTTCAGGGGATGGATGTTCTTGTTTATTCGATTAAGCGAGTTGGATGAAAAAAGGTAAATTGCATCTTTTGAAGAATGGTATATAAAAATAAAGGGGGGATTACATGTATATTTACCATAATGGGCTTATTATCCGTGAAGGAACGAATGGAGTACCAGCATATGCAATTAAAACTTTATTTGAAGATGCCGGTTGGAGTAATGATAATATCCCTTCTTGGCAAATTGAAAAATTTACGCTTGCATTTGAAAATTCAACATGGGCTTTCACAATTTGGGATGAAGAAGAAATGGTTGCGATGGTTAGAGTGATTTCTGATCAAATGATGGTTGCTAACATAGTAAATTTGGTTGTGAAGTGTGAGTATAGGGGGAAAGGATTGGGTAAGAAACTTGTAGCTCTTTGTTTACAAAAGCTTCCCCATGGTGATTGGTTTGCACATACATCTGCGAACAATTTTGATTTTTATAGAAGTTGTGGATTTGAAGTTAGAGAGTTATCCAGAAATGGTACATGTGCGTATTATGGATACCAAATCGCAAAAAGAGATGGTCATCGGTAAATGGGTGAAAAGTAAAGAAATACAGTTATAAGTATTTCTAATTATTTTTTGTAATAGAAAATGAATTAAGACTCATTTCATGATAAAATGAAAGAAAATTCAGTTTATTATTAGGGGGATAAAAATGAGTATAAAAGTTGGGGAAGTATTTAAATATGAAAGAAGATTTACTGAGGAAGAAGTTTTCGAATTTGCAAATATTACAGGTGATAAAGGGAGACATCATATGGAATATGATGAGAATGGCCGATTAATGGTTCATGGTTTATTGACTGCTAGCATTGGAACGAAAGTAGGCGAAGAGTTACATTACATAGCAAGAGAATTAGTAAGTGAGTTTATTAGACCAGTTTTTACAGGGGATACGATTACTTGTGAATTAACTTTAACAAATATAGAGCAAATGGAAGGGTATAAAAAAGTTTCAATCGAATCAGTTTATCGCAATCAACATGAAAAGACGGTGCTAGTTGGGACAAGTTACGGGATTATACGAGAATAAAAAAGAAGCCTGTTTGAAGCAGGCTTCTTTTTTATTGATTAGTAAACGCGTTTTCGATTCTCCGCATGACTAGAGATAAGTAATAGTGCGGATTCTTTTCCTACATTACGAACAATATGTGGAACGCATGCATTCCAAGAGAAAGAATCACCTTCTTCTACAATTGCAATATCTTCACCATGTTGAACTTCTAGCTTTCCGCGTAATACAAGATGGCACTCTTCACCTTCATGGGCATTTGGTGAGTTTTCTTTCGGAAACCCGGCAGGAATTTCTACGAGATTCAGGCGAAGGCCACCTTGCTCCGCAACATGTTCAATTCTTTGCTCATCTTTGCCGTATACACTGTATTTTCGTTCTTCTTTTTTAATAATTTTCAATCGATCTTTTTGTTCTAACAATAAATAGGGAAGGGGAACGTTTAAAAAATTTGAGATCGTTTCTAACGTTGAGATAGATGGTGATGTTTTATTATTTTCAACCTGACTCATAAAGCCTTTAGAAAGACCTGTTCCTTCACAAATTTGTGCAATTGTTATGCCTCTACGTTGACGAATTTCACGTATTGCAGAACCAATATTCATAAAATCAAGCTCCTTTTTGTAAACAACTATTTGTATCATAGCAAAAAAAATATATTTTTTCCCAATGAAAATGAATTGACGAATAAAAAAAATTAGTGTATGTTTTTTAATATGAATAAAAGTTTTGTATAAGAAAACTATAAAGGAGAGAAAGAAATGAATCAACATATTGGTAACTTAATTATTCGTATCGTGTTAGGGGTAACGTTCTTTATGCACGGTTTAACAAAATTCCAATCAGGAATTGACAATATTGCAGGATGGTTTACAAGCATTGGTTTACCAGGAGGACTGGCATACGGTGTAGCAACATTTGAATTAGTTGGAGGCCTATTATTAATTCTAGGTTTAGGTGTAAGATATATTGGATTATTATTTGCACTTGTTATGGTTGGGGCAATCGTAAAAGTGAAATGGTCAGCTGGTTTATTGGGAGATGGAAAAAATCCTGGTTTCGAATTAGAACTTGCATTATTAGCAATGGGTGCATACTTATTTGTTGCAAAAGCTGATGGTTTTGTAGATAATTTCTTAAAAGAAAAAATGTCAAAGAAGAATTAATTTAAATGGGGGGGCTAACAAGATGAGTTTTCAACTTCATCCCGATACAACACTTGATGTTGTTCATTTATACGTATCTAATGTAAAGAAATCACTAGAGTTTTATACGGAAGTACTAAGTATGAAGGTGCTAAAAGAAGAAGAAGCAGTCGTTACATTTGGGAATGAAAATGATGAACCACTTCTTATCATTGAAGAAAAGAAAGAAGCTTTTCCGAAGCAAAGAGCAAGAACAGGGTTATATCATTACGCAATTTTATTACCAAGTAGGCAGGATTTAGCGAATGTTCTTCGTCATCTTGTAGAGATGGTATATCCACTACATGGTGGAGCCGATCATTACTTTAGTGAAGCTCTTTATTTAGCTGATCCAGATGGAAACGGGATTGAAATTTATCATGATCGACAAAAAGAAGTTTGGCGTGATGAGAATGGAGAACTCCCATTTGTTAGTAACCCGTTAGCTGGTGAAGAATTATTACAGCAAGGAAGTACATGGAATGGATTTCCAGCTGGTACTGTGATGGGGCATATTCATTTCCATGTAGCTGATTTAGAGGAAGCGAAACGTTTCTATGTTGATGGTCTTGGTTTTGAAATAACGATCCCAGCTCGTAATGGAGCGTTGTTCGTATCAGCAGGTGGTTATCATCATCATATCGGTTTAAATACGTGGCAAGGTGAAGGGGTACCACCGCAAATGCCAGGTTCTGTTGGTTTGAAATATTTCACAATTGTACTAGCGGATGAAAAACAAAAAGAGCAAGTATGTGAAAGCTTAAAAAATATTGGCAAAATTGCTACGTACAAAGATGGAATATTACAAGTCGAGGATCCATTTGGACATTGTATCCATTTCAAAATAAAAAGAGAAGCCTAAAAAGGCTTCTCTTTTTTTATTTTCTTATAATTGCATTTTCGTTTTGTAAAAATAGTTCATCAAATTGTTTTGCAAGCTCAAAATCTAGTTTCGTTAAACCTTTTGCATTCCAAGATGACAAAGTAATAATAACTGCTTTATACTGGATAAGGATAAATGGATGGTGATTATGTTCTTCTGATAGTTTGGCGGCTTCAGAGACAAATTCGACTCCTTTTAAGTAGTCGGAAAACATATATTTTCGTTCAATCCATTTCTCATCTTTTACCATCCATTTATCTACCTTCAATAACTCCTCGCGAACTTCTTCTTCAGTTAATCTTAGTATCATTTCTCACACCCTTTACTGGAAGTAACGTAAGACCATTGTTAATAAGGCGTGTTACAGCTTCGTCAGTTGTGAAAGTAGAAAGTTGATGTAGTAATGCTGCAGATGTTTCATGCCCTTTGTTATGCTCTAAAAGTAATTCTAATATTTCAAGGCGAAGCAGCCATTCTTTCGCATAAAATGTATTTAATACTTCTTGAATTGCTACTAATTGATCGATATGCGCGTCGTGTAAAATCCCCTCACTTCGAATATCTCGAACTGTTTGATACATACGTTCAAGTTCATTCAGTACAAGTGGAGCAGGAATTTCTTGAACTTCTTCATCCATTGGGAAAAATGCTGCTGCATCTGCGGCACCTGGGAATACTGAAGTGATTTGTGAGCCAACAGCCATATCAAATGCGCCCCATGAAGCATCAAATAGTAAACGATCTTTATAAGTAACTGTACAATCTATAAACGAGATAAGGGCAATTTTATTATCATTCTTTACAATATCAGTTACTGTTCCTTTTACATGAATGTCACTTGCAAAAGTAAAATCTGCGCTGTTTCCAATTGTAATGCCTAATGAATGTAACTTTTCTTCTGTACAATCTTCTAGTGCGATATTACCATTTAGTAATCCGATCGGTGTCCCGAATCCATCACTGTGTACAGAGGTAGAATGATTTGCCAACTGCTTATTATGAATTGCTAATGCAGTTGGAGAGCTTGTTCGCATGTAAATGACTTCGCCGGCATCATTTTTAATTGTTTCTGTAAATGTACCCGTAATTTGTAATCCGCTACTTAACTCAGTTGTGGCATGATTTTCGGAGTGAATTGCTTTTTCTAATCCTTCTGTGCCACCTGTTTTGAATGCCATCGTTTCAGAGAACGTCTCAAGCGCCTCAGTTAACTCTTCAAATGATTGACAAACAAATAGCTGTGGTTGCATTTTTGTCACATCATAAGTTGTCCCTGTGCAAGCTTCAATTGAGAAAGGAACTTTTTCTACAGCATCTGTTAAGCAATGTTTGCTTTCGCCGACAGAGGAAAGAAGACCAGCACCGTAAATTTTTGGATCGTCAATATTTCCAATTAATCCGTACTCCACTGTCCACCAGAAAAGACGTGAAATTTGTTCAGCTTCTGATAAACCAGAAACTAAGTTTTGTTTTTCAATTACAGCATTTTCAGCAGCCTTAACTTCATCAGGAGTAGAAGTAGGGCTTTCTTTGACAATCGTTAATGTACGAACAGCTTCAAATGCATCATGTTCTTCTTTTGTAGAGAAAGCTTTTGCACCAATTTGCCCAAAACGTTTCACATATTTTGCATATGTAGGATCAAGTAAAATCGGTGCGTGTCCTGCCGCTTCGTGTACAATATCTGGAGCTGGTGTGTACTCGATATTTTCTACTTTACGAATATCTGTTGCAATTGGTAGTAATCCGTGCCCCTGAAAATCGAAAAATGCGACGCCAGGAATAAGGCCATCAATTGTTACAGCTCCCCAGCCGCTTGGTGCTAAGCATTCATTCATTTCTTCTACCTTTGGAATTGCATCTATATTAATACCAGATGATTGTAGTCCATTCACATAGGCTGGATGGGCAACGTCTTTTAAGAAGCTATGATTTTGTCTCATAATGTAACGCCACACAGCGTGATTCACCGGTGTGTATTGATCATAATGTTGTGTGGATACGAATGGTTTTAAATGCGATGGGATTTCTATTTTCTTTGTCATTTAGACATCCTCCTTGTTTTCTATAAAATTGAATATGAGTTTCGTATAGCTTATATCACCCCCTTTCAAATTGTAAGCGCTTATAAAATTTTATCATAAGATTCGGAATTATTTAATATTTGTTTCTTTGAGAAATAGAAAAAGCCCCTATCGGAACATCCGATAGGGGCGAAAGAATCGCGGTACCACCCTATTTGTAAGTGAAAATACACTTACATCTCAATTCATGATAACGGAAAAACTCCGTCTTTTCCTTCATGCATAAAAGCACTACGAAAAAGAAGCTCCAGAATTGTAATTCGTACTTATATATGTGCTAATTTCCACCGACCACTAGCTCTCTGTAACAGGGATATAATATACTACTGCGATTCTTTCAATGCGTATATATGAAGTTGTATAAAAGGGAAGGACGCAAAAAAGCCCCTATCGGAAAATCCGATAGGGACGATAAAAATCGCGGTACCACCCTAATTGTAAACATAAAAATTGTTTACCACTCACTTTAAGATAACGGAAAGATCCGTCTTCCTCTTCATGCACTATGTGCACTACGGGAAAGAAGCTCCAGAATTGTAATTCACGCTTGTATATGTACTGATTTACACCAACCATCAGTTCTCTGAGACAGGGATATAAGTCGCTACTAGTATTCCTTCAAAGCCGATATATAATTCGTTCAACTAAACTATGTTTCGTATTATAAAACTATTTTTAAAAGATTGTCAACAATAATTTAATTATTTCACTTCTAAATCAACATTCAAATTAGATGTATTTCCAGCGGCATCAGTTGCTACAATGTGAATTGTATTCTTTCCTTGCTGTAATTGACTACGATCGAAATAAATTTCGTAGTTTTTCTCCCAATGGTTCAGGAATGCATTTTCCCATGTACCATTCCCGTTAATTTCATACTGTATCGTGACAGGATGCCCTGGAGCAACCCATCCGGATTCTGTCATCCAATCTAACAGTATATCAGTTACTTTCCCTCTAATTATGAGATTTTCTTGATCAACTTCGTGTGTTAATTTAGGTGCAGTGCGGTCGACAAACACAGCCCCTGTTTGTTTCGTTTCTCCACCAGAATTAGAAGCAACAGCTTCAATTTGGTATAAGCCGTCAGGCAGAGGGGATCCACCAACTTTTGTACCATTCCATTTGAAAGATTTATAACCTGGTGTTTCATTTTTACCTTGATAAACGATACCTTGATAGGTTACTCGGTCTTTCGTAATTAAATTAGCGTGAAACGTTACATCCTCAACGGGTGTAACTAAATAGTAATTGATAAGGTTGTCATCTAGTATTTGGTCATTATTTGGACTGAAAGTAGAATTAACAATTTCAAGGCCATCAATACGTTTGTATTCTTTTGGATCAATGCTAAATGTAAATGGAATACGTATTTCTTCTGTCTTACCTTGTTCTTTTACATATACATTCCCTGTATATACACCTTGTGGCAAAGAACTATCCACAGTAATGGTAAAAGGTTTTTCTATGTTACTATTCGGTTTTACGCTCACAGAAGAAGCGAAAGAAGTTTGAACTTTCGTTTTTGTATCTAATAGTTCAATGCGAGTTGAAAAGTTTTTCTTTTTGCTAGAAAGATTTTGTAATGTAATATTTTGTGTTAATTTTACTTTTCCGCTATTTGGTTTAATTAGACCGAAACTTACATTGTTTGGTGTAACTAATGCGTCCGCTTTTACTGCTTTTGGAATATTAATTAAGCCCGATCCTTGTGTCATAACAGGATATGTGTTTTCATTTACGTCTTTTAATGTTTCGGCTGTATTGGCAAGAGATGATTTTAATTGTTCTGTCGTCCAATCAGGATGCATTTGACGTAATAGAGCAACGGCTCCAGCTACTTGCGGCGCAGCCATACTTGTCCCATTGTGAGATTCATAGCCACCTCTTGGTACTGTACTTGTAATTTGTACGCCAGGTGCAACAACATCAGGCTTTATAAGCCAACTTCCTTGTGATGGTCCCCTTGAACTAAAATTACCAATAAGTTCTGTTTGTTTTGGTTGTCCAATTTTTATATTTTTCTTTCGTTTTGTAATTAAACTTTTCAACTCTTCGCCATTCGTATTGGATAGCTGCATAACAGGAAGAGCTACTTCTTCACGACCAAAATATTCTGGCATAATATTAATTTCTTTTTCGTTAGAAATTAGTAGCACGCCGAGAGCGCCAGCTTGTTTTGCTTTTACTAACGTGCTCGAAGTCCCTTGTAAGACAAGCGCGAACTTACCTTTTACATCTTGTTTAGCGTAATCACTTGGATTACCGTATCCAACATATACAAGCTGGGCATCGTTTCCTACTTGGAAATCCGATTTTGATAACGGTAATCCTTGGTAAGATTTATTGGAACCAGCTACTTGGAATGTTGGAAATGGAATAGAAACTGTAGATGCTCCAACAGAGATGACACTACTTGCATTCCCAGGTGCATCTACAGACCAAGGTTTGGGTCCATCATTTCCATTTGATACGACCGCAGTAACACCAAGTTTCGCCGCATGTTCTAGCGTCATTGTTACAGGTTGATCGGGTACATTTAAATCTTGACCAAGAGATAGATTTAAAACATCGGCACCATCTTGAATAGCATGCTCAATACCTTGAATAATATCTTTGGTTGTACCAGTACCCCCATCATTCATGACACGGTAAGCAAGTATAGAGGCATTTGGAGCAATCCCTTTTATTTTTCCATTACCAGCGATAATTCCAGCAACATGAGTACCGTGTACGTTTCCGTCCATCGGATCATTATCTTCATCGACTGTATCATAGCCGCCGATATAATTTGCTTTTAAATCAGGGTGTGTATAGTCTACACCTGAATCGATAATAGCGACTTTCATTCCTTTTCCATCAAGTGGTTTGCCAGTCGGATCTTTTAAATTCCAAGCTTCAGGCGCACCAACTGTCGGTCCTCCAATATTTGGTGTTTCTTGATTAGCCGGACTTTTTGACGTTTCATGTAATTTGTATGTTAAGTTTGGATAAATTGCTTTTACTTCAGGTAAAGAAGCTAGAGCGGTAATTTGATCCCCTGGGATAGAGATAGAAAACCCAGAAAATAACGTACTATACGTTTCTTTTATCGTTGCTTTCGGTGCTTTTTCTTTTATTTTCTTAGTAGTATCTTCTTGTGCTTTTTTTAGTTGCGCATGATAAGACTGGGCATTATTATTTTGTAAATCTGGAGCATGTTGAATGTTACTTTGTGAAGCGAGTGGAGCATGTTGCAATTCTACAATGACAGATATTTTTTTTGATGTTTTTGTTTCAACATTTTGCGCAATTTTATTTTCTCCCCATTGTGTAATGTTTGTTTTTAACTGTGGACTAAATTGCTTCTCTTTTTGCAGTGATTCAGCATGGGCGCTTAAAGCTCCAAAACTGGAAAAGACGAGCGCCATACTCAGTAGTGTAGATGTAGTTTTTTTCATAGAAACTCCCCCTGATAAAAAAAGTGTCAATATTCCGAAAATTAATCTTACAAATTTATCTCGAATTACATAATCGGATGTTAGATAAACTATATTTTCGACATAATTCATACCAATCCTCTATGAATTTAAAATTTCTTGGGAAATTTTTTCTGATTATGTCGAATGGGTATTTTTTACATATTGTAGGTGGACATTGAGGAATGCTATGAGGGAAATGGAGGGGTATTATGAAACGGTTCATAGTAAGCGTTGGTACAATGTTAGTCTTATTTTTATGTTCAATCATTAATAGTAGCGCAGAAAATAATGAAGCGAAAATTGCTTTTATTCGTCATCATGACCTCTGGATTAAAGTTGAGGGGAAAGAGAAACAACTTACAAAAGGAGAGTATATAACAGGGCCAAAGTGGTCTCATGATGGAGAGTGGCTGGCATATGTAAAAGGAAAGAAAGAAGGTAGTCTTGAGTTATATCGGCTGAAAGATGGAAAGAAAGTTACGCCGTTTCACTCAGAAGCATCGAATTATCAATGGTCACCAACAGAAAATATAATTGCATTTATATTTACAGGTACATTAAATACATTTGATGTAGAAAAAAAGAATACAGATTTTGAAAATGTATCGGCAGGTGTAGGAGATTATGCATGGTATCCTGATGGAAAGAAGTTTTTTGTATCCTCTGAAGCACATTTACTTCCAACAGGGTGGACAGGAGCCCAGCTATATGAAGTACAAAAAGATGCACATATGAATCCTCACAAAATGAAGCATTTGTATGCATTACCAAATGAACATGATGATTTCCTAGCATTAGTTGCAAGTGGCTTTCAGTGGTCGCCAGATCAAAAGTGGATTTCATTTTTAGCAGTACCGACAGCTTCATGGTCAGCTGATAGCAATACGCTTTGCTTAGTTCGTGCAGATGGTAGTCGTTTTGAAAAGGTAGATCAAATGTTATTAAACACACAATGGTTCAAATGGGCGCCAGCCAACAATATATTGGCCTATATTGAAGGAAGCGGGAGAGTTGCGTTAGAGAATAAACATTTAAAAGTAAAAGAATTGCCAGCACTTCAACAGAACACATTTACACCGAAAGGATATGTCGATTGGGATTTTACATGGAAGAATGATAACGTAATTATCGTTTCACGAGCAAAAGAGGCGGGGATAGAAACTCCACCAGAAAAAAGACCACTACCATCTTTATATGAAATCGATAGTACAAGCGACGAACAACATCGAATTACAAAGCCAACTCATAGGCAAGGAGATTATCATCCGCTCTTCATGAATAATAGTAATCAATTAATATGGATACGTTCAGACCGTAAGAAAGCGGATGTATGGCTTGCTCATAAAGATGGGAAGCATGAAATGAAGTGGATTGAAAATATAGATGTACCAGAGTGGTATTACGAGAAATGGAATTGGGAAAATGTTATCTCGGTGAAAGAAGAATAAAAAACCTGCCTAAAAGATAATTTTAGGCAGGTTTTTTATTGTTATTTATGTGTTTTATTTGGCTTCTTTTTCGCTGGGTTTCCGTTCCCCTGACGTTTTCTATTTTGTTCATCTTTTGCTTGTTTTTCATGCAGTGTATCTAAAAAATCATTCGAGTTACTCATTTTTCTATCGCTCCTTTCATTTCGTCCTAATTACTATAACCATTTAGGAGGATAATCATGAGATAAAAAGTTAAGCGCTTAATTTTCTTCGGTAGTATATGTAAAAGATGCCATACGTAATAAATAGCATAAATAAAATTTGTAACTCTATATTTTCTTTTAAAATAGTTGCGATAGAAGATGGTAAGTAAGGTGATGTATTGTTTGTTTCTACACCTAACCATTTGTTTAAGAGGTTAATGGTACAAAACATAAAAACACCGGACCAGCTTGCAATAATTGCTTTCTGTTTAATTTTTGTTTCTCGTTCATCATCTGTAATCCAAGGATTAGCAGTTTTATCACTACTAAAAAATCCGTTTATATATCCCCATATAATCATTCCAATTAAGATGGTTATCCATTTCATATTTATAATTCCCCTCTCCCTTGTAAAAAGTATTTTACACATGCAATTGTAATATTTTCCTGTTATTTATGTCAAATGTTTTTTACATATTGTTTTTTTATAGCAGGAATAATGAATGAGATAGGGAAGAAATTATGTTGAAGGATTTTATGGAGAGAGGAGGATGGGTATGAAACTCGTCTTTGTTCGGCACGGTGAAGGAGAACATACAAAGGATTTGCCGGCAAGTTTACAAATGTTGAATCCATCATTAACGGATGAGGGAAGGAATCAGGCTGGATTCATTCAATTCAATGTACCATTACAGAAAACAGATATATTAATCGCTAGCCCTACACTTAGAACTTTACAAACGGCGGCGATATGGAGTGAGAAAGTAGCTTGTCAAAAAATCGTTCATCCATATGCATCCCCACGTATTTTTCCTTATCGAGAAGGAGCGAAAACATTACCATGTGATCACATAGTAGATCAAGGAATAATAACAAATTTATTTCCACATTTTTCGATTGCGAAAAGTACAAATAAGCAGTTATGGACGGAAGGTATAAATACTATTTCAGAGAATCGTTTTCAGCAAATAGTAGATGAATTTCTTCTTTGGTGTTATGAGCTGGGGGCGGAAAGAATTTGCATTGTATCTCACGACGGGACAATTACAGCGTATCGGCAATATTTACAGAAAGTCGTTTTAACTAGATCTGATTTTTTGAAAGAAACGGGTATATATAAAATGGATGTATCCCTTAAAAGTTTGATTGAGGAGATCTAATTATAGGATGGAGGGTGTATGTTGAATGTTGCACTAGTAGTTGGCTTTAATTCTGATTTAGAGGCACAATCAATCCGAGCATCGCTTGAATATTTTGGGGCAAGAGTTGTGACATTTTGGATTGGTAGGCCGAATGATTTCGTGGAAATTCTTTCTGGAAAGAACTTATATAACGATATCAATTATGTTGTTTTTTGCTTTCATGGTGAGGAAGGAAAGTTTGTCATGGAAGAGTTAGGTGAAGATATTTACGAACAAGATGAACCGAGAGGGAACTTTGGAGCGAAAGAAATTTATAAATATGCAAAATTGCATAATACACATATTGTAAATAGTGGGTGCACGTTAGGGGAGGGGAAATTAGCAGAATCATTTTTATATAGTGGCGCGAAATCGTATATTGGGTCGATAGATTACGTAGATGGGAATGCAGCGCTTATGTTTACAATACGCTTATTTTACAGTGTTATTAACCATGACAAAACGTTAGAAGAAGCCTTTCAAGAAGCGAGATTAATTGATGAAGAGACCGATACTTTTCGATTATATAAGTAGTGCGAGACGTATTTATTTAAATATAGAATAAATACGTTTCACATTTAGCACACATTTTTTTTACAATTTTTTCAATGAAAATGATTATCAGCTGTGGTATGATATGTTCAAGTTTTTATAGGTAATAAAAGTTACTATATAAACGTTAGTTTTTAATGTTTAATATGTATGACACAAATTATTCATAATTAACGTTTGAAAAATAAGTAACTAATGTTATTATATTATCTGTAACTGACTTAATTACACCTTTAGGAGGAAGATATGGTTATTCAATTTTTAAGAGAAAACAAAGCAGTTTCTTTTGTATTAGCAGTAATTCGAGTATATCTTGGTTACACATGGTTAATGGCTGGAATTGGTAAACTACAAGGAAAAGGATTCGATGCAACGGGTTATTTACAAGGTGCAATTGAAAAATCTAAAGGAGCACAACCGGCTGTTCAATCTTGGTGGGCATCATTTTTACAAGAATTTGCAATTCCAAATGTAGATTTGTTTAATACACTTGTAACATGGGGAGAAATTTTAGTTGGAATTGGTTTAATTGTAGGCTGTTTAACAAAAACAGCGGTCTTTTTTGGCCTTGTAATGAACTTTTCCTATATGTTTAGTGGGTCAATCGGTGTGAACCCTGAGATGGTTATCTTATCTATGTTTGTTCTTGTTTCCGGTATGAACGCTGGGAAATTTGGAATGGATGGTTTCATTATCCCGAAAGTATTGGGATCAAAAACTCAAAAACGTCAAAAGCAAGCTGCTTAATATATGAAAACGGGTATCTCAAAATGAGATACCCGTTTATGTTATTTTTCAAATTGGATCGGATTATTGTTAAAGAAGTCTTTTACATACCCTACAAATTCTTGTGGTTCTTGGCGAAATGGTGCGTGATAACCTTTTTCAATAATATGTAAAGTGCTGTTTGTTAAGAATTGGTGATACGTTTCTCCTTCTTTCCAAGAAACGCTACTATCATTTCTTCCCCATATAATTAAAGTTGGTTGTTTCATTTCATTTGCATTGATTTTAAGTCGTCTAGGCCATAACTTCATTTTATTATAATGCTCTTCATCATTACGCTTGAATTTCACTTTGCTCTCATCATAATCTGCAATTGAAGAAACGGCACTTAAATCAGTCGACAACTGTGGCTTTGGTGATCCTTGTTTATGAACGAATGTATGAGGGCCACCTGTAGCGTCAGTTAAAATAAGGTGGGTAACCGCTTCAGGGTATAAATATGTTAAATTAAGAGAAATTTCTCCACCCATCGAATGCCCTAATATTGCGAATGAATCATACCCTAGTTTTTTCATTAATTTATAATACAAATTTGCATGAGTTGGGAAAGAGTAATAAAAATCCATCGGCTTAGATGAACGCCCGAATCCTAAAGCATCTACAGAAATAATCGTATGATCTTTTGCTAAATCGGAATAAATCTTTTGGAAACCATCTGATGATCCTCCAAATCCATGGATCATAAGTAAAGGTGGTTTTTCATTACCGATTTTTTTAAAGTAAATCGTTTGACCGTCTATTTCTACCATTTTTTCCTCGGTAGCTAGTTTTGCTGTAATTGTATTTTTAACTTGTTTTACTTGTTCTACTGGCTTTTCTGCTGCAATACATCCTACTAATAGTGTAAGAGTAAGACAACCTACCATAAAATAGCTAAACTGCTTCAATTAGTTGTCTCCTTTCTAACATAATGCTGTATCTATCACAGCAAATAGCATATTACGATTTCCAGGAAGTTGGCTACCATTTTTTATCATAAGAGGTGAAAGGAGCGTTTCTTGGAAATTGTCTGTTTGAAGAAAGTTACGAAATGTAAATTGTGAATGCGGGACATCAATTCGTACGATACCATGCCAACACTCACAAATCTTTTTTAATAATCGAATAGCATCTTCCTCTTGTTTTGCGATAAGTGGATTGATACATAAAATATTCCCTTTCTGTATACAGAAGGAAAAAGCTTCTATACAGTTATTTCTCTCAATTTTAAAAGAGTGTACAGCTCTTGGTAATAATAATGAGTAGAGTAGAGAGCGATTGGCACCAGTTACAATTTCATCGAGAGAGGTAATAGAGATAAGGTCTTTTTCTTTCACTTGTTGTGTTTGAATGGTATTCGTCTTAGTAGTTTGTTTTTCAAAACGATGTATCGTCGTTACTGTTTGAAATCCGCATGATGTGTATAAGGGCTCGCCAGCTTTTGTTGCAATAAGTGCAATTGGTTGTTTTGAGTGAGCGTGTTTCAAACAGCTATCTAGTAACATACGTCCAATTCCTCGTCCTTGAAAATGAGGATGAACGATTAACATGCCAATGGAAGAAAAGCTACTTGTAAAGGGAAATACACCTCCAGTTGCAATGAGTTTATTTTCATGAATATAACCTACAAGTGTGCCAATAGAGAGGTACATTTTGAATTGTTTTTTCATAAAGATTTCATCTTGTAACCATCCAACAGATTTGCAAAGATTGAGTAATTCAAAAATGAAAGATTCATTTAGCTTTACTATTTTCATAAAAGTACACCACATTTCTATTTGTTTTCATAAAAATAGATTCGAAATGTAAAATAAGAGGTTTACGTTAAAGGAAATCCAACTTGTTTATATTTAGATTGTAAAGGGAACGATGCTTGATATGAAAAGACAAACTTATACAAATTATAACTGATATTTACATAAGTTAACAAAAAATTTACATATAACTAATTTTCCCTTAACAGTCTTCTATTAAATTTGATAGTGGGAAATGAATAACCTAATTAGGGGGACAAGACAGTGAAAAAGTTTGTAAAAAAAGCATGGCCATTTGCAGTTGTGGCGTCGTTAGCAGTTACTTCGGTAGCAACATGGAATTTTACACGTTCTAGTGAGGTTAATGCAGATGAGAGCGGAAACAATGCAAAGATTAAAAATGTTATTGTGTTAATTGGAGATGGCATGGGTCCTTCATATATGACGGCTCATCGTTATATGAAGGATAATCCAAAAACATTCGAGATGGAATCTACAGAATTTGATAAGCATCTTGTAGGAACACAAAAAACATATCCGGAAGATGAACATGAAAATATTACAGACTCTGCATCAGCGGCAACAGCTATGTCAGCAGGGATTAAAACATATAATGCGGCAATTGCGGTTGATAATGATAAAGCAGAAGTGAAAACTGTTCTTGAACAAGCGAAAGAAAAAGGGAAATCAACGGGACTTGTTGCGACTTCTGAAATTACACATGCGACACCAGCTGCTTTCGGTGCTCATGATATTAGCCGTAAAAATATGGACGCAATTGCAAATGATTATTTTGATGAAAAAATTAAAGGGAAGCATAAAGTTGATGTTATGCTTGGCGGCGGTGTAAAGAACTTTGTTAGAAAAGATCGTAATCTTACAGAAGAGTTTAAGAAATCTGGTTATAGCTACGTAACAGATCGAGATCAATTGTTAAATGATAAAAATGATCAAATCCTTGGTTTATTTGCACCAGGCGGTTTAGATAAAATGATTGATCGCAATGAGAAAACACCTTCACTAGAAGAAATGACGAATGCAGCAATTGAACGTTTAAACAAAAACAAAGATGGTTTCTTCTTAATGGTTGAAGGAAGTCAAATCGACTGGGCTGGGCATGATAATGATATTGTCGGTGCAATGAGTGAAATGGAGGACTTTGAAAAAGCATTTAAAGCAGCGATTGAGTTTGCGAAAAAAGATAAAAATACGTTAGTCGTTGCAACCGCAGACCACGCTACAGGTGGATTATCTCTAGGTGCGAATGGTGAGTACAACTTTAAAGTAGATCCAATTAAAGCTGCAAAACGTACACCAGACTTTATGGCAAATGAGATTGCAAAAGGTGCAAATGTAGAAGAAACATTGAAAAAATATATCGATTTACAATTAACACCAGAAGAAATTAAAGCTGTAAATGATATAGCTCCATCAAAAGATGTAACGAAGATTGATAATGCGATTGAAGATATCTTCAATAAGCGTTCGGTTACAGGGTGGACAACAGGTGGACATACAGGTGAAGATGTAAACGTATATGCATTTGGACCAGGTAAATACTTATTCTCCGGTGTTCAAGAGAATACAAATATAGCGAAACGTGTCTTTGATATTGTTGGTGGTGGCGACCCGAATAAAGGAAGACGCTAATTATGAACGAAAGTGAGGCAAAATGCCTCACTTTTCTTTTTAGGAGATGGACAGATGAGATTTTTTTTACGGAATTTAAGTTTTCTTCTATTCTTTGTATTATTGCTAGTTGGATGTCAACCTCAAGAGAATAATATAGAACAAAAATCTACTACGAAAAAAACTGAAGAAAAAGTACAGATAACGAAAGAGGAAGAACAGTCTATTCAAGATGTTATTGAGGCATTTGTACGGACGACGAATGAACGAAAATTTGCTGAACATATGGAGTTATTTTCAAAGAAGCTACCTAGTGCCGAAGACTTAAAAACACAAAAAGAAGCAGCTTTTCAAAAGGGAAATAAAAAAATTGAATTGGAACATATAGATATGAAAGCTAGTAAAGCAGGGTATATTATTGTTGAAACAAAGGAAAAAGAATTAGATGGGGAAATTGCTATTCAAAAGAAAGTACAGTATGCGCTTGGAAAAGAAGATGAGACCTGGAAGATCGAAGAGGTCCGCACGATAGAGAAGAAATAAAAAAGGTTCTCCTTGAAGAGAACCTTTTTTATAGTGGTAACAGAATTTGATTTGAGCATGCTTCAATGTCATCAATATCTTGACGAATTGTTGCCATTTTATTATCAAGATCTTCAGCTTTCATTGCTGCATCATGTAGTTCATCTTTTAAATATTCAGGTATATTTCCTTCATATTTATAATAAAGTTTATGTTCTAAACTTGCCCAAAAGTCCATTGCAAGTGTACGTAACTGAATTTCTGCAAATACATCTTTTGTACCAGAATTTAGTGATAAGGGATACTTAATAATCATGTGTAAACTTTTATATCCGTTTCCTTTTGGGTTAGCGATATAATCTTTTACTTCTATGACTTCCATATCCTCACGCTTTTGAATTACTTCTTTTAAATGATAGATGTCTTCTACGAAGCAACATGTAATACGAATACCAATGATATCTTGCAAATTTGTTTGAGCATTTTCAATTGTTGGCAATAAGTTTTTTCGCTCTAGCTTTTTTATAATACTTTCAGGTTGTTTTAGTCTAGTTTTTATATGTTCAAACGGGTTGTAATCCTCTAAAAATTGAGCTTCCCGGTTCATAATTTCAAATTTTGTTTTTAACTCTTCTAAAGCAAATGTATACGGTAATACAAAAGCTTTCCAGTAGTTAACTGTTGATTGATTATATTCCATTTATATACACACCTTTTCCTATTTACAAGTGAGGTTGTTATTTATACTAAATACCAAATCATATAAGCACAAGCAGCAAATGATGAGATCATAAAACGATATTTAGTTTTCATACTTTCAACTCCTTTCGAGTGAGATTCTATATGAGTAAACGTGATTGTTAATAAATTCACTATGTACAACTTCTATAGTAATAGATTCATGTGAATTTCGTATGAACTAATTGTTTCAGCTTTTTGTCTTTTTTTTGTAAATCATAATTATTATCTGTAATTTAAAGTGTTTTAATTTGATTTATTCATTTGTATAAATTAATGTATATTTAAATTTATAGTTATTAAGGAGGATATATGGTGAACTTTGAAGAATTGGCAACTGCTAGGCGTTCCGCAATGAAATTTATACAAGGCATAGAAATCCCTGATGAGGATTTTAAAAAAATATTTGAGTTAACAAAGCTTTCCCCCTCTTGTTATAATTTGCAACATGCACATTATGTCGTAATTCGTGATCAAGAGCGAAAAGAAAAATTAAAAGAATTAGCTTTCGGACAATATAAAGTAGCGAGTGCATCTGCTGTAGTGCTTGTTTGTGGTGATAAGAGAGCGTATCAAAATGTTGAAAATATTTATTTTGGTATGAAGGTTTTAAAAATGATTGATGAATGTGAATATGAAGATACAATTAGGCAAACGAAAGGGTTATATGAAAGAAAAGGAGAGCGGTTCATGGAAGAGGAAGCGATTAGAAATGCTTCGTTAAGCGCAATGACTTTTATGTACGCTGCTAAATATTACGGCTATGATACGTGTCCAATGATTGGTTTTGATGAAAAAGCAGTACAAAATGAGTTGAATATGCCAGGGCATATAGTACCTGTTTTAATGGTTACGATAGGGAAAAGTGATACTACTAAAATTCGTCCTAGAGGATATCGAAAGCCAATTAGCGAGTTCGTTACATACGAATCGTTTTCATCAAAATGATAGATTACTAAAAACAAAAGGGTTCTATTTAGAATCCTTTTGTTGTGTAATTGACAAATAGAATGAAGTTATATAATATATAAATCGTAATCATTACGTTTTAGTTGCAATCTTTGAAAGAGAGGAGAATTACATATGCGTGTAAATATTACATTAGCTTGTACGGAGTGCGGTGATCGTAATTACATTTCTAAAAAAAATAAACGAAACAATCCCGAGCGCATCGAACTAAAAAAATATTGTCCACGATTAAAGCGAGTAACGTTACATCGTGAAACGAAGTAAAAGACTAGAGATTTCTCTAGTCTTTTTTTATTAATAAGTTTTGGATTTGTTTGTTATAATTACCTTAAATTGTAACGCAAGGAGAGGTATGATGAATCAAAAAGATAAAGAAAGAAAAGAGCAAGTGGCTCATATGATTGACATTCCAGATGAATATAGGCTTGTTGTAGATGATCAAGAAGGTGTGGATGACCCATATCATCTAGTATGGTGGGAGCATAAAGAGGATGAGGAGAGAACGATACAAATTACGTTGAATAGACATACTGGTAATTTAATTGAATTTAGTATAGATGATGAAATTTATTTTTCGAGTGGTAAGGAAGCGATAGATGAGAATAAAGCAAGAGAGATTGCAAATGCATTCTTAAAAAAATATACAAAAGAAGGATATGAGTTTTATACATATATAACGGTTAAGGATGACAGGCGTGGGTGGAAAGAAGTAAATTATATGCAAGAAGTGAATGGCTACCCATTACCGAATGCAGGGTGTGTTGTGCGAGTTCATCCTTCAGGCAATGTTGTACATTTTCGTTATAATGGACAAAAAGCTATTGAGAAAAAACCGTTATGGCCAAGTGAAATTGTTGAGGAGAACGTCGTTTTAGAAAATCTGAAAGCTAGACAAGATATGAGACTTGTATTTGTAGATTTAACACATTCTTCATGTAAATATGAAAATGGTGAGGAAGTAAAAGGGTATCATCTTGTATATGAACCAGAACCTAGTCATGCGTTTATTGATGCAAGTACAGGTAAAGATTTGTTTGGAACAGATCATTATAAATTGCCTCTAACTGTAGCTGTTGAAAACCCGAAAAAAGGTATTCGACAAGATGATATATTCGATTTGTTTGATTGGGATAAAGAAAATTTTACAAAAGTAGCTGAGAAGGAAAATGATTATGAAATAAGGATGAAATTTGTTCCGAAAGAGGAATTACAGAAACAGAAAGAAGAAAAGAATCCATATTTAATGAATGAATTTTTTAAAAAGCATTTACCGATGTTAAAATATAATAATTTTGTTGGCGTTATGATTGATAAATCTACCAATGAATTAACTGGTTTTATAAAACTGACAGACGATAATGAAGTAAAGCAAATACTGTCTAGAGAGGAATGCATACAAAAAGCACTTCAATTTTTGGAACAAGTTATTCCAGATGTCACACAATATCTACGTCTTTGGGAAGAACGTGAAGAAGCAGAAGATGGGATTGAAAGGTTTACCTTTTCCGTATATGTGAATGGTATTCCAGCAGAGTATAACCAATTTAGGGTCAATATCAATGCAGAAAATGGTGCTGTGATGCACTACTCCGGAGAGTCTAGCAACTTTATAAAAGAATTACTTACATATGAAACAACAATAAAAATAACAAAAGAAAAAGCGCTAGAAATATACAGAGGGGCCATGCGAGTGAATTTAGAATGGTTTTTAGAAAATGATGTAGAGGAAACGAACTACGTACTACTGTATAAACAAACAACGGATGAAAATCATAAAGAATCCTTCGATTGTAGTCGAGAAATTCGTTATATTGATGCGCATACTGGGGAGAAAATTTGGAGTGAATAAGGAAAAGGTCTTCGAGAGAAGACCTCTTTTTAGAAATAACGATTTATTCTTCGTATATATCGATTTTGTATAACCACTTTTGTACACTAGCAGGTGGTCCTTCTGTTCTCCACTTTGTTGTGCACATTCCACAGGAACAGTGAATTTTTCTTTTTGCAAAAATACCAGCTGTTTTAGGTGTATGTCCTCATGCATGTTTTACGATAATCATCTTTCGGCGCATCGTACGCTGACGTTGGTGCCTTGTATAAGCACGTGTTCTTTCAAATTTCATATTTGTATAATCACTCCTTGTAGTACAAGTAGCTTGCAAGAGCGTACAAGGAGTTCATCTCTTACAAGCTACTTATGAACAAGAGGGTAATGAAATGTTTCATATTCCACTCTCCAATCTTTTGTTTAAGTATATGTAGCAAAGCTTTTTGAGACAAATATTATGTGTAAAAACATATTGGAATGATATCGTACAGACACAAACAACCTCACGCCCACATACACATAATAAAGACCACTATTTTGGCGGAGGTGAAAGGTTTGAGTCTATTCGCCGCAATTGGATATATGGTTCGAGAAGTGTTTGTCTTTGTTTCTTATGTGAAGAATAATGCGTTCCCGCAGCCGTTATCATCAGATGATGAGAGAAAGTACTTAGAGTTAATGGAGCAAGGTGATGCTCAAGCGAGAAATCTTTTAATTGAACATAATTTACGGCTTGTAGCTCATATCGTTAAAAAATTTGAAAACACAGGAGAAGATGCAGAAGATTTAATTTCAATTGGTACAATTGGGCTCATTAAAGCAATTGAGAGTTATTCAGCAGGGAAAGGAACAAAGCTTGCGACGTATGCAGCACGCTGTATTGAAAACGAAATTTTGATGCATTTACGTGTACTAAAGAAAACGAAAAAAGACGTTTCACTTCATGATCCGATCGGGCAAGATAAAGAGGGGAATGAAATATCGCTTATTGATATATTAAAATCTGAGTCTGAAGATGTAATTGATATGATTCAGCTTAGTATGGAGTTAGAAAAGATTAAAGAGTATATCGATATTTTAGACGAACGAGAGAAAGAAGTTATCGTAAAGCGCTTTGGACTTGGGCTTGATAAGGAGAAAACGCAGCGGGAGATTGCGAAGGCACTTGGTATTTCAAGGAGCTACGTATCAAGAATTGAAAAGCGTGCGTTAATGAAAATGTTCCATGAATTTGTAAGAGCAGAGAAAGAGAAAAAAGCGAAAGAATAATGTGCATTGCAAGCAGCCAAATTTTAAAATGGGCTGCTTTTCTTTTTGTAAATAAGGAAAGAAAACGAGTTGTATTAAGAAGAAATACATGTTCACTGTTGAAAATGACGGATTCTATCTGTAATATTAGAGGGTGCTAAACAATTTAAGAATAATACCATACTTAACTTAGTTTTCGATTTGCATAATGAACAGTTCTATATGATATGTGGGAATAAGAACCAGTTTTACATATGATATAGAAAGAAAATAAGGGAAAACTAAAGTTATAGACTGGTTAGGAGGTTTCGCAATTTGCGACGTACATTATATCGACTTATGATAGAACTTACAAATGGTCGCTTTACTTCTTATATATTACGTAAATTTGCACAATCTCGTTTGAGCTCCATCATAATTCCATCATATGCGAAAGTTTTTCAAATTAATCAAGATGAGATGGAAAAGGGTTTGAAGGAATATAGAACATTGCATGACTTATTTACGCGTAGGCTAAAAGAAGGAAAGCGTAGTATTGATACAGATACATCGAGTATCGTTAGCCCTGTTGATGGTGTTTTTGCTGACCACGGTCCTATTGAGGATACAAAAACATTTGATATTAAAGGTAAGCGTTATTCAATTGTGGATATGCTAGGTAATGAAGAACGTGCAAAGCGATATGCAGGCGGTACATACATGGTCATTTATTTGAGTCCAAGTCATTATCATCGCATTCATAGTCCACTTTCTGGGGCTGTGACTGAAAGATTTGTACTCGGTAGAAAATCATATCCGGTAAATGCAGCTGGTATGGAATACGGTAAAGAACCACTGTCAAAAAATTATCGTTCTGTTACAGAAGTGAATAGTGACGGCGAACATATGGCACTTGTAAAAGTAGGGGCTATGTTTGTTAATAGTATTGAGCTTTTGCATGAAAGAAGTACTGTTCAAAAAGGTGAAGAAATGGCATACTTTACATTTGGTTCAACAGTTGTATTATTGTTTGAAAAAGATATGATAGAAGTAGTGCAGAATTTGAAGAGCGGACAAGAACTTCGTCTCGGTGAAAAAATTGCTACTCGATTAACTCACAAGTAAAGAGAAGATTTTATAATCGTAAATAAGAGTTATGGACAAAGATGCTTAATGATGAAATCCCCCTAGATGGGAGTACTTGTTTATTCGAGAGCCATCGTAGGATGGCTCTTTTTACAGGTTATTAGTAATCTATATGTACTCAAGAAGATTTGGCAAGCTTGTCCTCTAATGAGCGTCTAATAATTTCTTGTTTTATAAGTAAAATGAAGTCGGGATTTAATTTTAGTTCTTTTGCTTTATAATAAGACTCAGTGAGTAACTCAGTAGATAACTGTTCCATATGTTTTGTTTTCAAGGTGAGTCACCTCCTAATAATATAAGGATTGATTCGTTGTTGCATTTAATGTACCAAAAAAATATGACAGTCACAAACAAGTGGTTATCCACATACCACAGTGGATAAATTGTGTATAGATTGTTAGTAAATTCCAAATTGACTGAAAAATTAATGTGGAAAGTGTGTACAATTTTATCCACAGGTTGTATATCGAAAAATGTTGTCGAAAAATTTTATGAAAAATCCTCAAAGAGGTGAAAGAAATTGAAATTATTTTTACCAAATGAATATGTGAAAAATGTATATCATGTTCAACCAGAAGATTTGAAAAAACGTGGAATTAAAGGAGTTATTACTGATTTAGATAACACGTTAATTGAATGGGATCGTCCAAATGCAACGCCGCAACTTGAAGAGTGGTTTTTAAAAATGAAAGAGCAAGGCATTCAAGTAACGGTCGTTTCGAATAATAATGAGCAACGTGTGAAAGACTTTGCTGATCCATTAAATATTCCATTTATTCATAGTGCACGTAAACCATTTGTTCGTGCATTTAAGCGTGCGATACAAGAGATGCACCTGCAGCCGGATGAAGTTGTAGTAATTGGGGATCAGTTGCTTACAGATGTGCTTGGTGGAAATCGTGTAGGACTTCATACAATCTTAGTTGTGCCAGTAGCGCAAACTGATGGATTGGTGACTCGCTTTAATCGAAAAATTGAACGAAGAATTATGAAAAATATGAAGAAAAAAGGTTTAATTAACTGGGAGGAATAAAGTTTGACTGAAACAATTAAATGTATTGGTTGCGGTGTAGAAATTCAAACAGAAAATAAAAATGAAGTTGGGTATGCGCCTGCCTCATCTTTAGAAAAAGAGCAAGTGATTTGTCAACGCTGTTTTCGCTTGAAACATTACAATGAAATTCAAGATGTATCGCTAACAGATGATGACTTCCTACGCATTCTAAATGGAATTGGAAGGTCAGATGCATTAGTAGTCAAGATTGTAGATATTTTTGATTTTAATGGTAGCTGGTTACCTGGCTTACATCGTTTCGTAGGAAATAATAAAGTATTACTTGTAGGAAATAAGGCGGATTTAATTCCTAAGTCAGTAAAACATGATAAAGTAAAGCATTGGATGCGCTATAGTGCAAAGCAGTTAGGATTAAAGCCAGAGGATGTCTTTTTAATTAGTGCAGCGAAGGGACAAGGGATTGCTGAATTAGCGGATGCTATTGAGTATTATCGCGACGGCAAAGATGTTTACGTTGTTGGATGTACGAATGTAGGAAAATCTACATTTATTAATCGTATGATTAAAGAATTTAGTGATGAGACTGAAAATGTAATTACAACATCTCATTTCCCAGGAACAACACTTGACTTAATTGATATTCCATTAGACGAAGAATCTTCTTTATATGATACGCCAGGTATTATTAACCACCATCAAATGGCTCATTATGTTGGAAAGGAAAGCTTAAAGCTTATTACACCAACAAAAGAAATTAAGCCGATGGTATTCCAATTAAATGAGGAACAAACATTATTCTTTAGTGGATTGGCACGCTTTGATTATGTAAGTGGTGGTCGTCGTGCGTTTACTTGTCACTTCTCAAATCGTTTAACAATTCATCGTACAAAGCTTGAGAAAGCAGATGAATTGTATAAAAATCATGCCGGAGATTTACTAAGCCCGCCAACACCAGAAGAATTAGAAAATATGCCTGAGCTGGTGAAATACGAGTTTAATATTCGTGAACCGAAAACGGACGTTGTATTCTCTGGATTAGGATGGGTTACTGTAAACGAATCAGGAGCAAAAATTGTTGCTCACGTACCAAAAGGAGTAAGTGTTTCATTGCGTAAATCTTTAATTTAATATGGAGAGGGATTTATGAAACAATTATATGGTGTAATCGGAAATCCAATTGGACATTCATTATCGCCCGTTATGCATAACGATGCATTTGAACACTTGAATATGGATGCCCATTATCATGCGTTTCTTGTAGAAGAAGGGCTAGGGGAAGCAGTAAGAGGTTTAAAAGCGTTAGGTATTTCAGGATTTAATGTAACAACTCCGCACAAAGTTGCTATTATGGATTATTTGGATGAGATTGACCCACTAGCAAGGCAAATTGGTGCAGTAAATACAGTGGTTCATAAGGATGGAAAATTAATTGGCTACAATACAGATGGAATCGGTTTTGTCCGAGCCTTACAGTCAATTAGTAGTGAACCACTTCAAGAGAAACGTATTTTATTACTTGGCGCTGGTGGTGCTAGCCGAGCTATTTATTTTTCTCTTGCTGATGTAGGTGTGAAAGAAATTGATGTAGCAAATCGTACAGTCGATAAGGCGAAAGAACTTATTGCTGCATGTGCGGCTGATGTTCATTCTGTTGCTTTATCGTTAGAAAAAGCGACAGAAGAACAAGGGAATTATGATATTATCATTCAGACGACAACAAGAGGTATGCATCCGCATGTCGAACATACGCCATTACAAATTTGTTCGTTAAAAGAAGGAACAATTGTATCAGATATAATTTATAATCCATTTGAAACGAAAATTTTATGTGAGGCAAAAGAGCAAGGTGCAATCATTCAAAATGGTATTGATATGTTTGTTTATCAAGGGGCACTTGCATTTGAAATGTGGACAGGACGCGTGCCAAATATTGATAGAATGAAACAATTAGTAATGAGAAAGCTTGGAGGCTAATTATATGTTAACAGGAAAACAAAAAAGATTTTTACGTGCACAGGCACATCATTTAACACCAATTTTTCAGGTTGGAAAAGGCGGCGTAAATGAAAATATGGTGAAACAAATTGGAGAAGCATTAGAGGTTCGTGAATTATTTAAAGTGAGCGTGCTACAAAATTGTGAATTCGATCGTCGTGAAGTTGCAGAAGAACTTGCACAAGGTGCACGTGCTGAAATCGTTCAAGTAATTGGAAGCACAATTGTTTTATATAAAGAATCAAGAGAAAATAAACAAATTAAGCTTCCTCGATAAAAAGATTAGCATGCGGTACTTTTATTGCTAGTGCTTAATGATGTAGAGAGCGAAACCAATTGAACTTTTATTAACAGTGAACTCTCTTCGAATTGATAGGAAGAGAGTTGCTGTATGTAAAAGGAAGGGGCGTTTCTTTTGAGAAAAATTGGCATCATTGGCGGTACATTTGATCCGCCTCATTATGGGCATTTGCTAATTGCAAATGAAGTATATCACGCTTTGGACTTGGAAGAAGTATGGTTCCTGCCAAATCAAATTCCGCCACATAAACAAGGGCGGAATATTACAAGTGTAGAAAGTCGTTTAAAGATGTTAGAGCTTGCGACTGAGGAAGAAGCATACTTTTCAATTTGTTTAGAAGAGCTAAACAGAGAAGGCCCATCTTATACGTATGACACTATGTTACAATTAACGGAAAAGTATCCGGATGTGCAGTTCCACTTTATTATTGGTGGAGATATGGTTGAGTATTTGCCAAAGTGGTATAACATTGAAAAGTTACTTACACTTGTAACTTTCGTTGGAGTTACGAGACCAGGTTATACATTGCATACGCCTTATAATATTGTAAAAGTGGAAATTCCAGAGTTTGCAGTTTCTTCTTCTTTGTTACGTGAGAGGTATATGGAGAAGAAAACGTGCAAATATTTACTTCCGGAAAAAGTACAGGTATATATCGAGAGGAATGGGTTGTATGAATCGTGAGGAAGCACTTCATATTGTTAAACAACAAATGCATGAAAAGCGTTATGTACACACAATAGGTGTAATGGAAACAGCGATTGAACTGGCTCGTTTATATGATGTAGATGAGAAAAAGGCAGAAACAGCTGCTATCTTTCATGATTATGCAAAATGTAGAGCGATTTCAGAAATGGAAGAGATTATTAAGAGGGAAGGTTTGCCGAAGGATCTACTTCACTATAACAAAGAGTTATGGCATGCACCTGTTGGGGCATACTTAGTAGAAAAAGAAGTAGGCATTACGGATCCTGAAATTTTGCAAGCTATTACATACCATACAAGTGGTCATGAGAAAATGACGATGTTAGATAAAGTGATTTATGTAGCAGATTACATTGAGCCGGGGCGTAAGTTTCCTGGTGTAGAAGAAGCGAGAAAACTCGCATATAAAGATATAAATCAAGCGTTACTGTTTGCTTTAAAGCGAACAATTCAATTTTTAATGGAAAAAGATCAAACGATTTATCCATTAACATTCCAAACATACAATGCAGTTATCAAGGAGGAAATTATTAAATGAAAGATAAAGATTTATTAGTATTAGCAGCAAAAGCAGCTGATGATAAGAGAGCAGAAGATATGGTTGTACTAAATATGCAAGGGATTTCACCAATTGCAGACTATTTCATTATTTGTCACGGAAACTCTGATAAACAGGTGCAAGCAATTGCGCGTGAAATTAAAGCGAAGGCGCATGAATTCGAAATTAATGTACAACGTATGGAAGGTTTTGATGAGGCTCGTTGGGTATTAGTAGACCTTGGTGATGTGGTTGCTCATGTATTCCATAAAGATGAGCGTGATCACTACAATTTAGAGCGTCTATGGGGCGATGTACCACGTGAAGATATTACTGAAGAGTTAGATCAATGAAATACGAACAATTTGCATTACTGTATGACGAACTGATGAATGATGTCCCGTATGATAAATGGGTAGAGTTCACAGAGGAAAGTTTGCAGCATGCGGGCATGAAAGAGGCAAAAATTCTTGATGTAGCATGTGGAACTGGTAACGTAACACTACCGCTTATGCGAAAAGGTTATGATTTAACTGGTGTCGATCTTTCAGAAGAAATGTTAACTGTCGCACAGCAGAAATTAGGAGGAGAAGGTTATTTTCTTCCTTTTTATCAACAAGATATGAGAGAACTTGATGTTCCTGGTGAATTTGATTGTGTAACAATCTTTTGTGATTCGTTAAACTATGTATTGCAAGAAGGTGGAGTGCAAGAAACGTTTAGAAGAGTCTTCCATCATTTACGTCAAGATGGCTTGTTTTTATTCGACGTACACTCTTTATATAAAATACATCACGTATTTCAAAATGAAACATATACAGTGAATGGCGAGGAAATATCACTTATTTGGAACTGTTTCCCTGGAGAAGAATCCAATAGTGTGGAACATGATTTGACATTCTTTGTACAAGATCCAGAAGAAGATGTATATCATCGTTTTGATGAATGTCACGTGCAACGAGCATATTCGGTTGAAGAATTAACGAAATGGCTTGAAGAGGCTGGATTTACAGTGCTTCGCGTCACAGGAGACTTTGAACGAATTGAAGTGACAGAACAAACAGAGCGCATCTTTTTTATGGCGAAGAAGAATGGATAAAACAAAAGCAACCGATAAGGTTGCTTTTGTTTTTTTAGAAAAGATTTGATTTTATTTCTAGAATATTAAAAAGATGATACATGTAAAGTACAAAAATGCTAGTTTTAGTGAAAATGTAGCATAAAAAAGATACGTATTAATAAAAAGGATTTGGAATGGCGATGGCGTATTTATTATGTGTGTTTATTGAATTGCTGATCAACGCATTTTAAATCTTCATCAAACTTCTCGTGTGTCCGTTCGATTAATTTATGAAACATATCTCCAACATGTTCTTCTAAAACTAGAATACCTTCTCCTGTAACGCCGCCTTTGACACATACCTTTTCTTGTAAGGTAGGTAATGTGAAAATCTCTTTTTCAAGTAATTTCCCCATTCCAACGACCATTTCACTTACTAAAGTAGTAGCTTCTTCATGTGTAATATTTGTTTTATCTACAGCAGCGTTAATGAAACATTGTAATAAATAACTAAAGAATGCAGGGCCGCAGCTTGCTATATCAGATGAAACGCGCGTTATATCTTCTTCTATTACAAGTGGAGTAGAAATTTTTTTGAATAGCCGAAGTAGTTTTTGTTGCCACTCTTCAGAGCATTTACTTCCAAATGTAAATAATGATGCGCCAGATAGGGCGCGGTTTGTAATGCTCGGAATGATACGTGCGACGTGGCAAGGTACAAGTGTCTCTAATTGTGATGGGGATATTGGACTTGTGATAGAAACTAAGCACTTTTCATCAGAAAAATATTCAGCATATTTTTGTAGGATAGGGTATATATCTTTCGGTTTAACGCAAATAAAAATAAGTTGTGATTGTTCGAGTACTTCTGGGATTGTTTTGGCTATATGAATAGAAGGGTATTTTTCCTTTATATGATATGCTTTGGCAGGCGTCCGATTAATGATTGTAAGGCACGAAGGTTTGACAGCACGGGTCTCTAAAAATGCATCGATTAGTATATTCCCCATGTTTCCTGTCCCTATAATTCCTATGTTCAATGTTTCATCCCTCCTTCGTAACAGCTTTCTCCTAAACAATATGAATGATGTTATAAATTTATGATTAGAGGTGTAAAATGATGTGGGATTTTCCGAAAAAATGGTTGGGGTTAGTAGCTATTATTGTAACTGTACTTTTTCTTTTTTTCTGGAAAACAAACCAGCATACAGAGCGATCGGTCATTGCAACGGATGTTCAGGCGAAAGATGTAGAGAAAAAAAGTAAACCGAAAATATTAGATGCAAAGGAACAGAAAAAAATACTAATTGATATGAAAGGGGCCGTTGTTAAAGAGGGGGTGTATGAAATGAAAGAAGGGGATCGGTTCAAGGATGCCGTTGAAAAGGCGGGTGGTTTTTTGCCCGAGGCAGATATAAAGAAGGTGAATTTAGCACAAATTGTACAAGACCAAATGATTCTTTATGTACCCAATAAAAATGAGCAAGTGCAAGATGTGGCTACCTCTTCAAAGGGGGAAGGGAAAGTTCAAATAAATGCAGCTTCTAAAGAGCAACTTGAAAAAATCACAGGCATTGGCTCTCGAAAAGCGGAAAGTATTTTGAAATATCGAGAGGAACATGGTCCGTTTCAGAAAATAGAAGATTTATTAGAGATTGATGGGATTGGTGTGAAGTCTTTGGAAAAAATAAAAGATCAAATTATTATTCCGTAAAAGATTGACGAAGTTTTTCTTCATTCGCTACACTACAAGTAGACAAAAAAGAAGGTGAAAAATATGGAACGAATTTCGTGGGATCAATATTTTATGACGCAAAGTCATTTGTTATCTTTACGTAGTACATGTACAAGACTTGCAGTAGGGGCAACAATCGTTCGTGACAAGCGGATTATTGCTGGCGGCTATAATGGTTCAATTAAAGGTGGGGTACATTGTATCGATGATGGATGCTATGTCATTGATAATCATTGTGTTCGTACAATTCATGCAGAAATGAATGCTTTATTACAATGTGCCAAGTTTGGTGCGAAAACAGAGGAAGCAGAAATTTACGTTACGCATTTCCCTTGTTTACAATGTTGTAAGGCAATTATTCAAAGTGGTATTACAGCGGTTTATTATGCGCAGGATTATAAAAATCATCCATACGCCATAGAGTTATTTGAACAAGCGAATGTAACAGTGAAGCACGTTCCACTAGAATATGATATTGCTGCATTAGAGGAGCAAAAACGTTATACGGAGTTAAAAGAATTATTTGCGTCTTTCGAAAAAGATAATTTATCAATGGAAGAATTACAGCATGTATTCACGAAAGCAAAAATGATGCTATAAGGAGTGAGTATAAGTTGCATGAACAATGGGGCTATATTGCAATCTCTTTTATAATGGGGATTGCAATCGCCTTTTCCTTGTCATTTTTATGGATTGCTTGTTGTTTCGTTTTATATGTTTTCTTCTGTTTATATCGTACTTCGCGTAAAACCTTCATTTTTTGTATGATAGCGTGTTTTAGTGGTGCTATGTACACTTCGTATGTTCAAGGGCAAAATAAGCCTCTAGGGGAGCCCTATGAAGCTACAAGAGGGGTGATACAAAATACACCTCTTATTAATGGGGATCGCCTATCTTTTCAATTTGAAGATCAGAATAAAAATACAGTGCAGTTAAGTTACAAAATGAAATCAGCCTTGGAAAAGAAACAATTACAACAATTATATGCGGGAGTATCCTGTGTATTCAAAGGTGAGAGGAAAGAACCGCAAACTGCTCGGAATTTTCATGGTTTTGATTACCGAGATTATTTATATAAACAAAATATTCATTTTATATTCCATGCTACATATATTTCTGAGTGCCAAAAAACATCATTATCATTTGTGCAATGGATTCTTTTTTATAGGCAGCACATAATCTTTAAAGTTACAGAAATGTTTCCAGAGCAATCAGGTGCTTTTATGAATGCATTATTATTTGGTGACCGACAACAAATGACGTTTGAAGTTGAAGAACAGTATCAGCAATTTGGTCTTGTGCATTTATTGGCGATTTCAGGGTCGCATATTGTTCTGTTAATGGTGATAGTTTACTTTGTTTTACTGAGAAGTGGTGTGACGAAGGAGATGGCGACAGTATTTCTAATTGTTTGTATTCCAGTGTACATGATTATAGCAGGCGCATCACCATCTGTTATAAGAGCTTCTATAACAGGTGTTTTATTGTTGGGTGCTTTCATTTGTTCTGTTCGCTTATCTAGTTTAGATGCCTTAAGTATAACGGCTATATGTATGCTTATATACGACCCATATCTTGTTTTTAATATAGGATTTCAATTTTCATTTGTAGGTAGTTTCGCTTTAATTTTATCTGCTCCGATACTACTAAGGCGTAGTAATGGAGTAATTCGAAATGCTATTTATATTTCTATTATCTCGCAGCTCGTTAGTACCCCGATTTTGTTATATCATTTTGGTTATTTTTCTCCATATAGTATTTTCCTCAACTTCATATACGTTCCATTTTTATCTATAATTGTATTACCATGTAGTATTATTATTCTGGTATTTATACCAATTATCCCATTTCTCGCAAAAGGACTTGCGAATGTACTGTCAGTAGGTTTAATTATTTCTAATAATTTACTAAGTTACTGTGAAAGCTTACCGTTTACCCGCCTAGTTTTCGGGCAAACACCCATACTTCTTATAGTTGTATATTGTGTAATAATTATTAGTATATTGATCGTCTTGGAAAGAGGGATGCCGAAAAAAATTGTGTTCATAGTCATGAGTGGCTTTCTTTTTATTAGCACGTGTCATTATGTATACCCGTATTTTCGCGAGAGTGGGAGTGTGACATTTATTGATGTTGGACAAGGTGATGCAATATTAATTCGACTTCCATATGATAAAGGGGTTTATCTTATTGATACAGGTGGAACACTTCGGATAAATAAAGAAGAATGGCAACGGAAAAAGCATGAATTTTCTGTTGGTCACGATATTCTTGTTCCTTTTTTGCAAAAGGAAGGTGTGAAAACAATTGATAAATTAATCATAACGCATGGAGATGCGGATCATATAGGTGCCGCATCGGATTTATTATCGTATATAACTGTAAAAGAAGTTGTATTTGGTCAAAAGAAACAAGAGACAGTATTAGAAAAGGTGTTAAAGAAAAAAGCATTAGAAAAAGAAGTGAAAATAAGTATAGTGGAAGAAGGGGAGTGTTGGAGTATAAATGGAGCGGAATTTTTTATACTAGCTCCGAAAGGGAAAGAAAAAAGTGAAAATAACTCTTCAATTGTAATGTGGGCCAAATTAGGAGGATTAACATGGCTGTTTACAGGTGATTTAGAAGAAGAGGGAGAGGAACTTTTAGCATCGACATATCCATATTTACGGGCGGATGTTTTAAAAGTTGCGCATCATGGGAGTAAAACGTCATCTACAGCACCTTTTTTGAGGCTTATACAGCCTAGTATAGCGATTGTTTCTGTGGGAGAACGGAATAGGTATGGACATCCGGATAAGGAGGTGATAGAGCGTTTTGAGAAGATGGGTACTGAAATATGGCGAACGGATAAACAAGGTGCTATTTCCTATGTTTTTAAAGGGGAAACCGGAACCTTTAAAAGTAAAATCACATATGATGAAATACATAATAGATGAAAAAGAGAAGACTGCCATGAAATGGCAGCCTTTAAGAACCGATGAATTTAATAACAGTTGCAATAATGAAAAGTGTTGCGAAAAAACCAAATGAGACGATAAATCCTACCCCTGAATCAATAGCGTCATTGCGTTTACTTTGAACATTTTGTTCAAAATCATTCATTTAGAATCCCTCCCCAACATTCCACTTTAGTATAAAATATTGTCAGAAAAAAATCTACAATTTCCATATGAAGAGGAACCGAGTATTTTTACTACTTTCTAGTTCGTTAAGTGACATGAGTTTTTCGTTTCCAAGCATGTTAAGAGTTGGCACTTATACTCGGATTTTTATTGTGAATAATAAAGGGAAGGTGATTACCGCACACCAATAAGAAACCCGGGACTTATTGCGTGGCGTTTAATATAAATAAAGGGGCGGGTTGTAAAGCCTGTTCCTTTGTACTTGTAAAACAAAAGCTAGGGCATTAGTATAAATATATATTGCCAAGTTAGGGAGTAGGAAAAAAGTATGAGTGATATACATAAAAAAATTAAAAAGAAGCAGTTTGCTCCGTTATATTTACTGTATGGAACGGAAGCGTTTTTTATAAATGAAACGATAAAGCTTATTACAACAGAAGCACTTGAAGAGGAAGATCGAGAATTTAATGTTGTGACATACGATTTGGAAGAATCCTATTTAGAAGATGTGGTTGAGGATGCGCGTACACTTCCTTTTTTTGGGGAACGGAAAGTACTATTAATGAAATCACCACTTTTTTTAACTTCACAAAAAGAAAAGTTAGAACAAAATATAAAAATTTTAGAAGAATATATTGGTGAACCTTCTCCATTTTCTATTCTTGTTTTTGTTGCGCCTTACGAAAAACTCGATGAACGAAAAAAAATTACAAAACTATTAAAGAAAACAGCGGATGTAGTAGAAGCGAATGCGATGCAAGTGCAAGATGTTCAGAAATGGATTGGTGCTCGTGCTGATGAAGTACATGTGCATATTGATAATGCAGCTGTTAGTTTGTTATTAGAGCTTGTGGGAAGTAATGTAACGATGTTGGCGAAGGAAATGGACAAGTTAACGTTATGCGTTGGTATGGGCGGAGAGATTACACCGAAACTTGTTACAGAGCTTGTGCCGAAGTCTGTGGAGCAAAATGTATTTGCTTTGACAGAAAAAGTAGTGAAAAAGGATATTGCGGGTGCAATGCAAATTTTAGATGGATTATTTACGCAGCAGGAAGAACCGATTAAATTGCTTGCGTTATTAGTGAGTCAATTCCGCTTGCTGCATCAAGTGAAAGAGTTGCAACAACGTGGTTACGGACAAAATCAAATCGCGTCTCATATTGGTGTACATCCGTATCGTGTAAAGTTGGCGATGAATCAAACGAAGTTTTTCTCTTTTGAAGAATTAAAAAAAGTTATTATAGAATTAGCGGAAGCTGATTATAGTATGAAGACGGGGAAAATGGATAAGAAACTTGTGCTTGAGTTTTTCCTGCTGCGGCTAAATCATATGTAGTGATACAAAAAAGTTCATGTACTTGTTACGTGAACTTTTTTGTATATAAAAAAACGATCCAAATGGATCGTTTTTTAAACGCCTTACGCGTTTACTTGTTTCGCTAAGCGAGATTTTTGACGAGCTGCAGCGTTTTGGTGGATAAGACCTTTACGAGCTGCTTTGTCAAGTTTTTTAGAAGCAGTTTTGAAAGCTTCTTTAGCATTTTCAAGATCGTTATTAGTAACTAAAGCTTCTACAGTTTTAACAGCAGAACGCATGTCAGACTTGATAGAAGCGTTATGTGCACGACGCTCTTCGCTAAGTTTAGCGCGTTTGATAGCAGATTTGATGTTTGCCATACTTTTCACCTCCCTGGTGCAATCGAATGACTCGATTCTTAACATAGAACAAGTGATATTCTATCAAACGGTGAAGAGAATTGCAATAGTATATCAATGAAATTTCACGTAAAGGAAAGAATGACCTTATATAACTTTGGGAAATCTAACGATATTTACTATGAATTACGGAGGAGATACGATGAAAGAACCATTAGATTTAAGTAAATATAGTGTTAGAACTGACCTTGCTGTAGAAGCGCATCAAATGTTGCAAGAACGCCAAGAAGAACAAGAAGGGGTACAAGGAGTTATTGTAAAAGAGAGGGAAGAAGAGGGTATTACAATTACAAAAGTAACAATTGATGAAGTTGCATCTGAATCGATGGGTAAAAAACCTGGAAATTATTTAACGCTTGAAGTGCAAGGTATACGTCAACAAGATACGGAACTGCAACAAAAGGTAGAGCGTATTTTTGCGAAAGAATTTTCTTATTTCTTAGAAGAGGTTGGCGTTACAAAAGAAGCGAGCTGTTTAATTGTTGGTCTTGGGAATTGGAATGTAACACCGGATGCACTTGGACCGATAGTTGTAGAAAACGTATTGGTAACGAGACATTTGTTTCAATTGCAGCCTGAAAGTATAGAAGAAGGTTTTAGGCCTGTTAGTGCAATTCGTCCGGGAGTAATGGGAATTACAGGAATTGAAACGAGCGATGTTATTTATGGAATCATTGAGAAGACGAAGCCAGACTTTGTAATTGCAATTGATGCGTTAGCTGCACGCTCTATTGAACGTGTAAATAGTACGATACAAATTTCGGATACAGGGATTCATCCTGGATCTGGTGTTGGGAATAAACGTAAGGAACTAAGTAAAGAAACATTAGGAATCCCTGTTATTGCGATTGGTGTTCCAACTGTAGTAGACGCAGTTTCTATTACGAGTGATACGATCGATTTTATTTTGAAGCACTTTGGAAGAGAGATGAAAGAGGGACATAAGCCGTCACGGTCTTTATTACCAGCGGGATTTTCATTCGGAGAAAAGAAAAAATTAACAGAAGAAGATATGCCGGATGAAAAAAGTCGGAATATGTTTTTAGGTGCTATTGGTACGTTGGAAGAAGAAGAAAAAAGAAAATTGATCTATGAAGTACTGTCTCCTCTCGGTCATAATTTAATGGTGACCCCAAAAGAAGTAGATGCTTTTATAGAGGATATGGCAAATGTAATAGCGAGTGGGTTAAATGCAGCGCTGCATCATCAAATTGACCAAGATAATACAGGAGCATATACACATTGAGGGGGAGAGACGATGATAGTTTAAGTCGTTTTGCACTTCTGTGTATATG
>NZ_JAEHBO010000109.1:0-13105 GCF_016483575.1 Bacillus cereus group sp. N12 | reverse complement strand
TCCTTATACAGCGTATGAAAATGGAGGAGGTGCATTCTTTTTACCGTACTTATTTGCATTATTAACGACTGGTATTTCATTGCTAGCATTCGAATTCGCTCTTGGGCATCGTCATCGTGGTTCTGCACCACTTACATTCTTCCGTATTCATCCACGTGCTGAATTTATTGGATGGTGGCAAATGTGTGTAACGTTTATCGTTTCAACATATTATGCAGTAATTATCGCTTGGTCTATTTCGTATACGTATTTTGCAATTACTGGAGCGTGGGGGAAAGACACGCAATCATTTTTATTTAAAGAATATTTACATGTTGCAGATAAACCAGGGCAATTTGGGGGGCTTGTGCCAGAAGTATTAATTCCGTTAGCTCTCGTTTGGATTATTGTGCTTGGCGTTGCATTCAAAGGCGTTAAAAAAGGAATCGAAGTTGTTAACCGCATTTTTATTCCTTTATTAGTTGTTATGTTTTTAATTATCGTTGTTCGTGCAGTGACGATGGAAGGTGCGATGCAAGGGTTAGATGCATTCTTTAAACCAGACTGGAGTCGTATTTTTGATGGGAAAGTATGGCTTGCTGCTTATGGACAAATTTTCTTTAGTTTATCTCTAGCATTCGGAATTATGATTACGTATTCTAGTTATTTACCGAAAAACTCAGATACAACAAATAATGCTTTTATTACAGGGTTTGCAAATTCAGGATTTGAATTATTAGCCGGAATTGGAGTTTTTGCTGCTCTTGGATTTATGGCAAATAACATGGGGGTACCAGTTGATAAAGTTGCGAGTGCTGGCGTAGGGCTTGCGTTTGTAGTATTCCCACAAATTATTAATGAATTACCGATGTCACCGTTATTTGGAGTATTATTTTTCTTATCGTTAACTGTTGCTGGAATTACATCACTCATTTCACTTGCGGAAGTATGCTTTGCGGCTGTATCTGAAAAATTTAGTTTGAGTCGTCAAAAGACGATTGGAATTATGGGAACACTTCTCGTGTTAGTTTCTCTTGTTTTTGCAACACGTGGTGGGCTTATGTTTCTAGATGTTGTTGATTATTTCGCTAATAATTTTGGATTAATTACAATTGCACTAGCTGAAGTGGTTACGATAGGTCTTATCTTGCGCCGTCTACCTATTTACCAAAATCATGCTAACTTTGTATCTGATATAAAATTAGGAACGTTTTGGAGAGTTAGTTTACTCGTTATTACTCCACTCATGTTAGGGTATATGTTAATTGATGGTGTAATCCAAAATATTAAAAAGAACTACGGAGATTATCCGACGGAATTTGTTGTAACATATGGTTGGTCGATAGCGGCAGCATTCCTTCTAGTCGCACTAGTCATTGGTTTGAAAAAATGGAATGCACAAATACATTCAGATTCTGCCCAGCTTGAAAAAGAATGGAAAGATCGAGGTGTTTCATGATGAGTGGATCAGCGATTATGATGATGGTTATTGGTATCGTAGTCATTTGGGGAGGACTTGCATTAAGTATCGCAAATTTATTTAAGAAAAAGGCATAAGCTAAAAACATCTGTACCGAAACGGTACAGATGTTTTTTTATGAAAAAATTGTATTAGAAAAAAATTCAATAACCATACTACAACTACGAGGAAGAGTGAAGGGGTGAATGAAAATTGGAAGGAACGATTTATATTAAAATGCGCAATCGTTTAAAAATTTCTCCTGCGTATGGAATAAAGCTGAGTGATGTCGCTCAACTTGCAGGAGATTCTTTTGTAGTTGAGTCTTTACAAAATGAAATAGTTTACAACGTAACAGCACATGATAAGACGCATGTTGTAATTGATGTTATGAAAGTAATTGAAATTATTCAACAAAAAGCATCTCATGTACAAATTAATTTACTAGGTTCTGGACAAACTCTTGTTGAAATTATATATGAAAAAAAGAAAGTGCCCCCAATTTTCTTTGGGCTTGTATGGTTGTTGTTGTTCATTGGGGCGGCCCTTGCGATCATTTATTTCCATGAGGATGTAAGTATGCAACAAGTACACCAGCGGTTATATTACATGATTACTGGAGAGTTTAAGGAGCAACCACTATTATTTCAAGTTCCCTATTCAGTAGGTCTTGGATTAGGTATGGTTTTATTTTTTAATCATGTATTTCAAAAGCGAATTAATGAAGAGCCGAGTCCGTTAGAAGTTGAGATGTTTCAATATCAACAGTCGCTTGATCAATATGTAATTGTTAATGAAAACAAGGATAACACGAAACAGCTTGCCGATGATTGAATGTGGGTTTGTTATATTAATTGGTTTAGCTGGCGGGATTGCAGTAGGTAGCGGATATGTTGCCTTTTTGGCTGTACTTGGTATAATCCCTCGTTTAGCTCAATTAACGAGAAGTGGAAAGCATATTCAATATTTTGAGTGGGCTGTCATTGCGGGAACTTTAACTGGGGCTTGGTGTAGTTTGAAAAACATTACATTTCAAACATCGCAATATTGGCTTGTAATATTAGGTTTATTTTGTGGTACATTCATTGGAATGCTTGCTGCGGCATTAACGGAAGTATTAAATGTTTTACCTATTTTAGCGAAACGAGTCGGGGTAGAGGGGAAAATTGTTGTTTTACTCGTTGCTCTTGTACTTGGCAAAGTAATAGGCTCATTGTTTCACTGGATTTATTTCGTAAAGTAGGAGGCAATATATAAATGACAAACCGAAAACTGAAAGATGATTACATAAATAAAGTGAAGGAGTACCATCCAAAGCCAAACTATTTACTAAATTGTGTGAAGGCATTTCTTGTAGGTGGGCTCATTTGTACAGTCGGAGAAATATTGATGAAATTTTATATACATTATTTTCACTTTAGTGAACAAGAGGCAGGAAATCCGACAGTTGCAACTCTTGTTTTATTGTCGGCGATTTTAACAGGATGTGGTGTATATGATAAAATCGGTCAATTTGCTGGAGCAGGATCGGCAGTACCAGTTACAGGATTTGCAAATTCTATGGCGAGCGCTGCGCTAGAACATAAGAGTGAGGGGATTGTTCTAGGGATTGCTACAAACATGTTTAAGCTTGCAGGAAGTGTTATCGTGTTTGGCGTTATTGGAGCATATATTATCGGATTAATAAGATATACTTTTAAAATTTTTATGTCTTAAAGGAGGGGCGAGTATGAGGTTGACAGGAAAACAAACGTGGGTATTTCAAAATGATATTTACGTAAATGCAACGGGTACTGCTGTCGGTCCGAAAGAAGCTGAAGGCCCTCTTGGAAAATATTTTGATATTTCATATAATGACTTGCATTGTGGAGAGGAAAACTGGGAACTTGCTGAACGAAAATTAATGTCAGACTCAATGCAACAAGCAGTGCAAAAAGGGAATATAAAAACATCACAAATTGATTTCTTTTTAGCGGGCGATTTATTAAATCAAACAGTGACAGCGAATTATGTTGCGCGTCAGTGGGGGATTCCTTTTTTAGGAATGTTTAGCGCTTGTGCGACGTCAATGGAAACTTTAGCAGTTGGATCAGCATTTATAGACGGTGGATTTGCGAATCGTGTCTTAGCTACGGTGAGTAGTCATAATGCAACGGCTGAAAGGCAATTTCGTTATCCAACAGAGTATGGGGGACAAAAGCCAGAAACCGCAAATTCAACTGTTACAGGTGCAGGGTCCATATTAATTAGCAAAGAAAAAAGTGCAATTAAAATTACGGCAGCTACGATTGGAAAAGTGCAAGATTTAGGAATTATGAACCCTTTAGATATGGGATCGGCAATGGCACCAGCTGCTGCTCATACAATCCAACAGCATTTTGAAGATTTAGGAAGAAGCGCAGCTGATTATGATTTGATTGTTACTGGTGATTTATCGGCTGTTGGGACACCAATTGCAAAACAACTTTTACTTGAGGAAGGTTATGACCTTGGGCATATATACAATGATTGTGGATTAATGATTTATGATTCAAATCAAGAAGAAGTGTTTGCAGGTGGCAGTGGTTGTGCTTGTTCCGCTGTTGTCACATACGGCCACTTATTACGTGAAATGCAAAAAGGGAATTTACAACGCATTTTTGTCGTTGCAACGGGGGCTTTATTGAGCCCAATGATGATGCAACAAAAGGAAACGATTCCAACAATTGCGCATGGCGTTGTGTTTGAAAGAGTTAAAGGAGAGTGAATTGTGGATTTTGTATATGCATTTCTTGTAGGAGGAGCGATTTGTGTAATTGGACAAGTATTGTTAGATTTTGCAAAGTTAACACCGGCCCATTTAATGGCAAGTTTTGTAGTTGTCGGAGCCATTTTAGACGGATTCGGATTGTATGATAAGCTTATAAAATTTGCAGGTGCTGGAGCAACAGTCCCTATTACAAGTTTTGGACATTCACTATTACACGGAGCAATGCATGCGGCGGAAAAACATGGGTATTTAGGAATTGGTATCGGCATGTTTAGTTTAACGTCTGCGGGCATTTCCGCAGCTATATTATTTTCATTTTTTGTAGCACTTATATGTAAACCGAAAGGATAAATCAAATGAGACGAAGGGTTGTTTTGGTAACAGATGGAGATGAATATGCAAAGCGGACAATTGAGCTGTTAACAAAGGAATTTGGGGGCAGGTGTATTTCAGCATCGCAAAGTAATCCAACCAAATTGACAGGGAAGAAAGTTGTTGAGCTTATTATGCAAACGCCATATGACCCTGTATTTGTCATGTTTGATGACAGTGGATTTATTGGAGAAGGATCTGGTGAAAAGGCTTTAAAATATGTAGCCACACATAAACAAATTGATGTACTTGGTATTTTAGCGGTAGCATCTAATACACATCATTGGGAATGGGCGCGTGTAGATGTAAGCGTAGATCGGAATGGGAATTTAACAGAATACGGTGTTGATAAATTTGGACTTCCAGATGGTGAAATTGGCAGGATTAGTGGGGATACGATTTATTGTTTAGATGATTTGAATGTTCCAGTCATTGTGGGGGTCGGTGATATTGGCAAGATGTGTGGAAATGATGAATGGGAGCGAGGATCACCTATTACTAGAAAAGCAATTCAATTAATTTTGGAAAGGAGTGGGTTTTATGACGAAGCCTAAAAAAGTGAATATCCCGATTTCGTCTTTTTTAAGTGATAATGAAAATTACTTAAAGCAAACTGTTGGATTGGGTGTCACATATGATGTTGGTATTCGTAAATTTCAAATTTTAAACAAAGAAATTGGTGTGTTATTTGTAAATGGACTTTGTGATACGAATTATATTATCCCTATTTTAGAAGAAGCGGTGGATACAAATGAAATAAGGGATGTAGAAGAAGATACAGTAAAGCTTTTAGAGAATCGTTTAATTCATCAACAAGTAAGTAAAGTAAAAACGATGGATGAAGTAATGCTCCAAGTATTATCAGGGCTTATTGTTATATTTGTGGAAGGTGAAACGGAAGCTTTTGCAATTGATGTTCGTAGTTATCCGGGGCGGACACCGACAGAACCAGATACAGAAAAGGTAGTACGTGGTGCAAGGGATGGTTTTGTTGAAAATATTGTTGTAAATACAGCGTTAATCCGTAGAAGGATCCGCGACCCACGTCTTCGAAATGAAATGGTTCGAGTAGGGGATAGATCACAAACCGATATTTGTATTACATATGTACAAGATGTTGCAAATCCAGATTTAGTGAAGATTATAAAACAAGAATTAAATAATATTGAAGTAGATGGGATTACGATGGCGGATAAAACGGTGGAAGAATTTGTAGTCAAACAAGGTTATAATCCATTCCCGCTTATTCGCTACACAGAAAGGCCAGATGTAGCAGCGAACCATTTGTTAGAAGGACATGTGTTAGTACTTGTTGATACATCACCAAGTGCTATGATCACTCCAACAACATATTTCCACCATTTACAGCATGCAGAAGAATTTAGACAAAATCCAGCTGTAGGTACATTTTTACGTTGGGTACGTTTTTTAGGTGTTATTTTCTCGTTATTTTTATTACCATTTTGGTTAGTATTTGTATTTGATCCAACTCTTTTGCCACCGAATCTTGCTTTTATTGGACCGACTAAGATGACGCATTTACCAATTTTATTACAAGTGTTAATGGCAGAGGTCGGACTTGAGTTTTTAAGAATGGCTGCCATTCACACTCCGACGTCGTTATCGTCTGCGGCGGGGTTAATTTCTGCTATATTAATTGGTCAAATTGCCATTGATGTAGGGTTGTTTGTACCAGAAGTTATTTTATATGTAGCTGTTTCGATGATTGGGGCATATGCAACACCGAGCTATGAATTAGGACTAGGAAATAAGGTTGGGAAATTGTTTGTAATTATTTTAACAGGTCTCTTCCATGAGATAGGGTTTGTAATTGGAATGACGATATTGATTTTATTTTTAACGTCTATAAAAAGTTTACAAACACCGTATTTATGGCCGTTTCTACCATTTGATTGGGGCGCGTTAACGAAAATTTTACTCCGACCAACTATGTCTAGTTTAAAAGTGCGTCCTAGTATTGTGCGACCTCAAAATGTAAGAAGACAAAAATAAACGGGATTATGCTCCCGTTTATTTTTTTATTGAAAATTTATTTTTTTTTAACAAAAACCAAACATTTTTTGTGTACACTTAGAGTAGATATTGTGTATGAAAGGGGAAGAGGACATGATTAAATTATTTGTAAGTGATTTAGATGACACGCTCGTTTACAATGTGAATGATATGCAAAAAGAAGATGAACGTGCACTTTGTTGGCTAGCTGAAAAAGGGACAAATATTTGTTTTGCCTCTGGCCGCTTTACTCACCGAATTGATGAAGTCGTAAAAAAGTTTTCATTCCCGTATTACACAACAGGTTTAAATGGGGCGACAATGTTACTGCCGGACGGTAAAATATTTCATGAATCAAGTTTTGAAGATAGTGTTGCCCAGGAAATATATCGATATATACATAACAAAGGACTAGCAGATATTGTTTGTGCAAATGAGCAGCGATATACAAAAAGAAAAAATGAAAATCATCATACTTTTGAAGAGTATATGGGGGTACATATTGCTGAAATAGAAGCGTTAGAAGAAGAATTTGGTAAGACTGTACATCCAGCGAAATTATTTGTATTTGGAGAAGAAGAGAAAATTGTAGCATTAGATCAAGAGTTACGAAATACGTTTCACAGTGAAGCGGAAGTTTTTATATCAGGTAAACGTTATGTTGATATTATGCCAAGGGGTGTAAGTAAGGGGAGTGCTTTAAGGCGACTAATGGAACATTTAAAAATTGAAGCAAATGAAGTTGCCTGCATTGGAGATTCTTTTAATGACATTTCAATGTTTGAAGTAACCCCGCATTCATTTACTCTTCATCATGCTCATCCATATGTGAAGGAGAAAGCAAATCATGTTGTTCGTTCGGTTGAAGAAGCTGTTATGAAATTACCGTTACTTGTATAAAAAAGAAGCTCGTCACTGACGAGCTTCTTTTTACTTGAATAAAGATTTAACAAAATCAATGATACTTGAGAAGAAATCTTTAACTTTATCTAGGAAACTTTGCCCTTCTTCAGACCCTAAAAAGGCAGAAACGTGTTCTTTTGCTTTATTTAACTGACTGCCAACTTGATTCCAATCGATATTAAGATTTTTCATTTTATCAAATAACGCTACTAAGTTATCCAACTGTTCATCCGTTAATGTAATGCCGAGTTGATCAGCAATTTTTTTAATTAATGAACGTAAATCTTCCGTTGTTTTTGGCTGCTCTTTTGCAATCTCTTCTTTAATTTTTGCAACAAGTTGAACTGCTTTTTCTTCACCAATTTTATCGCCGAGCTGGGCCGTTTGCACCATTTCTTCATTGGCTACTTTTTTTACTTCCTCAGGAATTGCTTTGTTCGATGTTGTTTCATAGGCCTTCATTAAACCTGTTAAAGCAGCAGTTCCTGAAACTTTAAATGGTGCAGTAATTTGAATCTCTGCATCTTTCACACCTGCTGTAATAAGTGCGTTTGTGTACATTGCATCTGTTATTGAATTAATGTTTTTTGAACGTACAATGAGACCAGATCCTGGCTTTGTGTATGTAATCATAGAAGAGGAAATTGCTCGCGTACCAATTTGTGCTTTTGGAACAATTCCTTCTAGAAATTTATGTTCTTCCGCATTAGACACAGTAATAATTGTAGCATCTTTCGGTGCTTTCATTTCTTGTAACAGATCTTGTTTTTGTTGTTCAGATAAGTTTTCTCCTAGTGTAACAATTGATTCTCCCTCAATGATGTCTGCAAATGAAGCTGTTGGCATCATAAATACCGTTACAGCTAATAGCAGAGCTAGTAATTTCGTTTTCACGAAAAATCGCTCCCTTTCTCTTTCTAAAATTTTCGGGCAACACAGTTATTATAGTATATATTTCTTATTTGTCACCTAGCTTTGTCCACATTTCGAAAAAGAAGTATGTAGATTGTCGGATTCTTTTTTGTTTCTAGTCATGAATGTGGTAATATAGTGCTGAGATACTTGAAAGGAGACATATACATATGAAAACTTTAGGATACATATTAATGGAAAATGGTGAAAAAATCGAATTGGAATTTTTTCCAGAAGAAGCACCGAAAACAGTAGAAAACTTTAAAAAATTAGCAGAGCAAGGATTTTATGATGGTGTGACATTCCACCGCGTTATTCCTGGCTTCGTAAGCCAAGGTGGAGACCCAACAGGAACAGGTGCAGGTGGCCCAGGTTACTCTATCCCATGTGAGACTGATGGAAATCCTCATAGACACCTTGTAGGATCACTTTCTATGGCACATGCTGGCCGTAACACAGGTGGTAGCCAATTCTTTGTTGTTCATGAGCCACAACCGCATTTAGATGGCGTACATACTGTATTTGGTAAAGCGACAAGCGGTATTGAAACAGTATTAAACATGCGTCAAGGCGATGTAATGAAAGAAGTTAAAGTTTGGGAAGAGTAAGTTATGGAAAAAGGGAGCTTTTGCTCTCTTTTTTTATTTTTTAAATAGGAATGAGTATTTTCTTTACAGTACATGATACAAACTGTACTGTAATTGTTGCTAAAATATATGACTTATGAGAACAAACTTTTAACAAATTACATAGAATACACTAGATTATATGTTTCAATAAACATTTTTTATTATATTAATTTTGCTAGAATTAAGTTGCTCTATGGTGACTAATAATGAAGCGGTAATGAGTAGCGGATGTTACTTTTAACTATCATATAGCATTGTCTTTTTTTAAAATCTACTTAGAAAGAAATAGTACTGAAACATATATTTGACTTTCTTCTTTTCGCTTTGTATGATTATCAAGTTGTTTTAGGCTCTTCTCACTCTGTTGAAAATATTGTAAAATGAATGTGATATGAAAAGAGTGATTGAGGGGATTCATAGTTTGTAACTTTTGTAAGAAGGGATAAGGGTTATGTTAATTCGTTTTAAAAAAAGTTATGAAAAAATTGCAATGGGGCTTCTTTCGTTTATGCCAACTGAAAAAGATGTGAAAACATTACAATTGACAATGAAAGAGTATGAAGCGAAAGAGGATTGGCAATTGTATTTGTGGAAGCAAAATGAAGATTTTGTTGGAATAATGGGGATTGTAAAAAAAGAGAATCAAGTATTAGAAATTCAGCATTTGAGTGTGAACCCGTCTCATCGTCATATGGGAATTGGGACGATGATGGTTCAAGAGTTAAAGAGCAAATTTCTTGATTTTACAATTTGCGGAAATGAGCAAACAACAAGTTTTTGCGAAAAGTGTAAAGGGCTTGAACAAAATATACATTCATGAAAGCAGGGATAAGTAGTTTATTATCTCTGCTTTCTTTTTTGTAATTGTTCTTTGCGTTCAGTGATGACTTCTGTTCGATTACGTAATGTGTGCTTGTGTAGGATATATTCACTAGGAGTAGCGTTCATATCTTTCCACGGAAGGTTTTGTTTCTGACATAACTGCATACATTTCTTTTCCAATGATGTGTCCGATAATGGTAAAAATAACGGTACAAAACTTTCTTTTTTTTGTATAGATTGCACTCTTTCAGTGAGTAAGGGTAGAAGTTGCGCTTGATTGATTCCTAAACGTTGTAAAAGTGCACTGTTTTTTTCTAAAATTGTGATTGCACTTTTCATCATCTTTGTGGCGCCATTCCAGTTAGTGCGTCTTTGGTGGTATAAAGAAACTGCCACTTGAATGAGACCGACTAAGTAATCATCACGATTTCCTCTCGGTTTGGTTTTCCAATACTCTTCCAATATTTCGTGACATTCAAAATAGTCATAGTCTCCGTGAAAATGAATTAAAAATTGTATGTATTCGGTAGGATACATATTTTTCGCCCCTATCTAACGGTTATAAATACAAGTGTATCATAGAAATATGAACAATAAACGACTAGGGGATTTTCCCTAGTCGTTTATTGTTCATGTTAGCAGAAGCAAGCTGCCCCTACAATAATTAGTAAAATAAACAGTACAACAAGTAATGCGAACCCACCGCTAAAACCGCAATCAACGTGACCCATAGTTTTTTGACCTCCTACATTGTTCTTACTACACTGTTATCATATGAAGCTGTGGGCATGATGACATAGGCATAGGTCTATTTTTAATTAAATTTCTTAAAAAGGTTGGATAGAACATGAGTATGCTCTATACTTATGTTGTTATAGAAAAAATGTGGTGGGATGCTTTGTGCAGTATAATTTTAAAGTAGAGGCTTTTGAAGGGCCTTTAGATCTATTGTTACATTTAATACATCGTTATGAAATTGATATATATAATATTCCTGTAGCGGATATTACAGAACAATATTTGTCTTATGTCCATACGATGAAAGAACTACAATTAGATGTTGCAAGTGAGTATTTAGTAATGGCTGCAACGTTATTGCAAATTAAAAGTAAAATGTTGTTGCCGAAACATGAAGAAGATGTACTTGATAATGGTGATGACTTTATAGATGACCCTCGTCAAGAATTGATGGAGAGGTTAATTGAATATAAGAAATATAAGCAAGTTGCTACTGAGTTAAAAGAAAGAGAACAAGAAAGAGCACAGCTATATACACGTCCGCCAATTGATTTTACATCGTTGCAACAAGAAGAGGAGACAAGCTTACCTCTTGATGTTACGTTATATGATATGCTAGCGGCATTTCAAAAATTAATGCGCCGTAAAAAAGCAAAGAAACCTGTAACAGCACGAGTTACTCGTCAAGAAATACCAATTGAACAACGAATGACTGATATTCTAAAACAGTTAGAAATAAAAGGTGGCCGTCAAAGTTTTTATGATTTGTTTGCTGATGAAGAACGTGAAATAATGGTTGTAACATTTTTAGCGGTTCTTGAGCTTATGAAAAAACAACAAATTAGCATTGAGCAAGAACATAATTTTGATGAAATTTTTGTATCGAGTTCTAATAAATCCGCATAGAGCTTGTATGGGAAATGGGATAGAGAAACAGTTTATCTCATGTTACGTTTTAATGAATCGTTTGGAACAAGAAAAGAAATATTGAACCGAACGCATTGATTGTGATTCGGTTTTTTGATGTGTATTTTTAATGAGAAAATAAGAGGAAGGAGCTCGGACAATGGATAGAAAAGAACAAAAATCAATCATTGAAGGGCTTTTGTTTGTTTCTGGTGATGAAGGGATTTATCCAGAACAAATAGCGAAAGTTCTTGAAATTGAAGTGAATGAAGTAATAGATATTTTAGAAGAAATGCAAAAAGAATATGAAGGTGCACATCGCGGTTTGCAAATTGTACAATATGCAAAAGTATATCGCTTTGCTACAAAGAAAGAACATGCTTCGTACTATCAGAAATTAATAGATATCCCAACAGCTGCCTCACTCTCTCAAGCTGCTCTTGAAACGTTAGCGATCGTTGCATATCGTCAACCGATTACAAGGACAGAAATGGAAGAGATTCGAGGGGTGAAAACGGACAAGGCACTACAAACGTTAGTTTCACACTTACTTATAAAAGAAACTGGCCGAGCAGAAGGTCCAGGACGTCCTATTTTATATGGAACGACAAAAGAATTTTTGGACACATTTGGATTGAAAACATTAGATGATTTACCGCTACTTTCTGAAGAGAGTGAACAAATGAATGAAGCAGATTTATTCTTCGGTTCTTTACAAGAAATATCAAAATAAAAGCTTAGCATTTTGCTAAGCTTTTTTTGTATATCAATTATATCCCGTGCCATACTAAGTGAAAAAAAGGAGACGAGTTATGAAGGGTATACGAAGTATTTTGTTGTTAATTTCTGTTTTATTATGTTTTTCTTTAAATAGTACCTCGGCTAAAAGATATATGATGTCTATTCATGCTACGTCTCCTTTACATATGCAGCGGCAACATCTTAGTAAAATGCAAGTGAACTTTTTAAAAGTTGGACAAGGTGATGCAACACTTATTGTATTGCCAAATGGACAAACAATGTTAATTGATGGAGGACCTTATGAAGCAGGAGAGGTTATTATTCAAAAACTAATCGAAAAAGGGATAAACCATTTAGATGTTATTGTCAGTACGCATCCTGATATGGATCATATTGGTGGATTAATTCCGATTGTAGAGCAAATGCCGGTCTCACTTATACTAGATAGCGGAAAAACATATAGCTCTTTTACATATCATACGTATCGAAATAATATTAAGAAAAGGGGAATACCTTTTGTTTCGGTAAAGGAAGGACAATATATACCGCTAGATCCACATGTTTCTATACAGGTATTAAACAATGGGAAATCGAAAGATGAAAATAATGAATCCTCAATTGTTTTAAAGGTTCGATATGGAAAGGCTGACTTTTTATTGATGGGCGATGCTGATGTACGGACGGAACATGAGATATTAAAGCAATTTGATGTACATGCAGATATATTAAAAGTTGGGCATCATGGCTCATATACTTCAACAAGTGAAACGTTTATAAAAAAAGTAGAACCACAGTTCGCTATTCTTTCGTATGGGAGTAGCAATCCGTATGGCCATCCTCACCAAAGTGTAGTAAGGAGATTGAAACGGCACGGTATAATGA
>NZ_JAEHBO010000108.1:0-13239 GCF_016483575.1 Bacillus cereus group sp. N12 | reverse complement strand
GTATTATATCCATCGTATTCAGCATGGACGCTTGTACCAAAAACCATAATAGTTAGTAATAGGGCACCTAAAATAGATGAAAGTTTTTTCTTCATAGTTTTCCCTCCTTTCGTATCTAGTAATGTCTCCAGTTCCTTTAGACAATATTCGGTTGAAAATATATAAAACCATTTGAATTGAAATTCCGATAAACATCTTTAATTTTTATTATTAAAAGTACTTATAATAATGGATCAGGTTAATTGAAATGTATTTATTCTATATAAGAATAAATTTTTGGTAACGGTACATTCTATGAGAGGTAATTACTATATTTGGGTAAGGTGTTTCTTATGAGTTATAAGAACTTATTTTCTTTAATCAAGAACATGATTGGGAAAATTTTTTCTATAGTAAGTATTGTTGCTAAAAGTCTAATTTCTTTAAGGAGGAATATTTTTATGGGTATTTTAAGTGGAAATCCACAAAATGAACCAATGCACTACGGAGAAGTCTTTGGGATTTGGAGTTACCTTGCAGCGGCACAAGGCACAATTGCTGGATATCAAGTTCTTATTAACCATACAGGAGACGAGGATTTAAAGAAATTTTTAGAAAACCTTGTAGAGAATGATATCCAATCAGAAGTTGAAGAATTAAAAAATATATTAAAATTGAATGGTGTTGCATTACCACCAGCACCTCCAGAAAGACCAGTTGCATCTATTGAAACGATTCCTCCTGGTGCTCGTATTAATGATGCGGAAATTGCAGCTAAAGTTTCTATGGATCTTGCTGCTGGGTTAGTAGCATGTAGTCAAGCTATGGGACAATCTCTTCGAGAAGATGTTGGGATGATGTTTGGTCAATTTCATATGAAAAAAGCACAAGCTGGAGCTATATTACTTCGTCTGAATAAGAAAAAAGGTTGGATTATTCCGCCTCCATTACATGTTCTACAATCAGATCAAGCATAATACTTGAATAAAATTCAATCTATTCTTTATGGTGTTGCATTGAGGTTGTCTAGGAAAATAAAGGCTATTAGTAAATTAAAATAAGTGGCAGAGTTGTGACCGCTTTTTGGCAGTATGTGTGCCGGTTGTTTTGGAATTAAGGTGTTATATTTGTATTGTGAGTAGTGGCGGAAAACATTTTTCTCAAAATTCCTGATAAATGAAAATGGATCGTCATGACCGGTGGCGATGATTGAAGATTGGATGACCAGTTGTTTCTTGATTCCACATTCAATTGCAATTTACGTTGTGTAAACGGAGAAGGGCTTTTGCTCTTCTTCCAATTACTTAATAATATTAATGCAAATATACGTAAACAAAATTAAGTGACTGGAAGAAGAATAAAACTTCATTTACCGAAATTGAAGTGTAAACTAATACTTAAATAAAAAGCATCCATTAGGGTGCTTTTTATTTTATAGATAAGGAGTGAGGATAATGTGTGACCATAAGTATCAAGTATTAGATAGTGATACTACTTCTTTCTATTCTGATGATAAGCAATTCATTCAGGAAGTATCAGCTACTTTCTATTGCGAGAAGTGCCTTGATATTCAACGCCGAGAGAAGTGGATTGATACGGGTGTGATAGAGGTAAAGGATAGTGAATGAATACAAAACCAAACAACAGAAGCGTAAGTTCTATGATAGTGGTGAGTGGAAGAGTACACGCGAACAAGTAAAGAAGCGTGACAACTATGAGTGCCAGGAATGTAAACGTAATGGTCGAGTGCAAACAGACACGAATGAATACAGTGAGAGTGCAAAGCGTAAGAAGATACAGCTCGTTGTCCATCATATAAAAGAACTTGAGCATCATCCTGATCTTGCATTAGACATAGACAACCTTGAAACAGTCTGTGTGAATTGCCATAATAAAGAGCATGGAAGAGTTTATGAAAAGAAACAAAATAAATGGGAACATGATGAGAAATGGTGAAAACAAAACCAAAATAACACCCCCCCCTTAAAATATTTCATCAAAAATTCGTCTTAGGGGCACCGGAGGAGGGGGTTAACTGTCAGGTTTTTTTCGATTTTACGCACGTAAGGGGGGGTGGGTAGATGGCTGTTAGTATTGTGAGGTTAAAAGAACAGCTCATGAATAGTATTGATATCACAGATTTAGTCGAAGTTGAAAAAGTAGAAAGATACATTGATCTGGTCAAAGCATTTAGAAAAATAAATAAAACCATTAATAAAGAAGGTGAATCTGTAACAGTAAAAAATGGTTCTCAAGTTTTTGTTAAAGCCCACCCTCTTATAAGTGAGAGGAACAAAATTAACAGTTCTTTAATTGCTTTAGGAAGAGATATAAAATTCGTTCCTAAAGTGGGTGCTTCTAATACGGGATACAGTCCAAGTGATTTAATATGATCAGGCAAAAGTATGTAGATGAATATATTGAGCTTTATAGGAGTGGGAAAATAAAGTTCAACAAAGAAAGAGAACTGTTAATTGACTATCTAGAAAAATATGTTTTGAACAGAGACGATTTGTATTTTGATGATGAAATGATTGAGAAGTGTATCCGTTTTGGAGAGAAATGGTACTTCCCATTGCAAGCATTTCAGAAATTCTTAATAGCATTCGTTTTTTTGTTTTATAAGAAAAACGGGCGTGTATTTTATCGTAAATTCTTGTGGATGCTAGGACGTGGTGGCGGTAAAAACGGATTAATATCAGTCATCATTCATTTTTTAATTAGTGAAATGCATGGTATCACGGAGTATAACATTTCCGTTGTTGCAAACAGTGAAGAGCAGGCGAAAACCAGTCCAGATGAAGTTCATAAATGCGTCAAACGAAATGAAATATTGCAACGAGCATTTAAAACCACATTAACCCAAACTGTCTCTAAAGCAACAGGAAGTATATTGAAGTTTAGAACGTCTAATGGAGATACAAAAGATGGTTTGCGTGATGGCGCGGTTGTATTTGATGAAATACATCAATATGAAAGCAATAAAGATGTTCGAGTCCACATTAGTGGTTTAGGGAAAAAGAAAAACCCACGTGAATTTTACATTGGTACAGACGGGTATGTACGAGATGGATTTCTAGATAAGCAAAAAGAAAAAGCAATGAAAGTTTTAAATGGTGAAGCCCGTCCAAATGCTATCTTTCCGTTCATTTGTAAATTAAATGATGAAAAAGAAGTCGATGATATCGATAATTGGGAAATGGCGAATCCGATGTTATCTGATCCATTAAGTGAGTATGCTGAGGGATTACTTGAAACGATAAAAGAAGAATATGAGGATTTAGAGGATGATCCAAGCAACCGAGAGGAGTTCATGACAAAACGAATGAACTTGCCGGTTACAAATTTGGAGCGATCTGTTGCGAAATGGTCAGAAATTCTTGCTACAAATCGTCCATTTCCTGATTTATATGCTCAAGAATGCATAGGGGCATTAGACTTTGCAAGTATTCGAGACTTTGCAGCATGTGGTCTTTTATTTAGACAAAATGGGGAGTACATTTTTAAAACTCATTCCTTTGTTCGAAAAGAATTTGTTGATATCTATTATGGATATTCTAAAAAAGCAGGTGAGTTTAAAAAACAAAAATTTGCTCCAATAAAAGAATGGGAAGAGCAAGGACTACTAACGGTTGTGGATGAACCGACTATTAATCCTCAGCATATTGTTGATTGGTTTGTAGAAATGAGAGAACAATATGGGGTTAAAAAGATTATAGCTGATAACTTCAGAATGGAAGCAATAAGGCCATTATTAGTAGCAGAGGGGTTTGAAATAGAAGTTATACGAAACCCAAAAGCAATTCATAGTTTATTAGCTCCACGTATTGAAATGGCATTTGCAAATAAACAAATTGTTTTTGATGATAATCCGCTAATGCGTTGGTATACGCAAAATGTGTTGGTTGTTATCAAAGGTGATGGAAATAAAATATATGAAAAGAAAGAACCTGTACGTAGAAAAACAGATGGGTTTCAGTGTTTTGTTCATGCTCTTTATCGTGCGGATGAGATACAAGAAGCAACTGATTTTGTTATAGGTAACATTAAATTCTAATAAAGGGGGGGTGATAACCATTGGATGGTTAGGTTCAGTATTTAAAAGAAATAAAGAACTAGAATTTATGCTAGATCTGGATTTGATTGCTGATACAGCAAATAGGCTTCACATGAAACGATTAGCACTTGATACATGCGTATCTTTTCTAGGAAGAACGATTAGTCAATCTGAATTCAGGGTAAGAAACGGTAAAACATTTGAGAAGAATGAGCTTTATTATCGACTAAACGTTAGACCGAATAAGAATATGACCGCAAGTACCTTCTGGGAAAGATTTATTCGTAAACTTATTTATGATAATGAATGCTTAGTCATACAAGCTGATGATGGTGATTTACTTATTGCCGATGGATTTCAGCATAACGAATATGCTGTATATGAAGATGCTTTCACAGATGTAACAGTAAAAGATTACACGTTTAAGAGAAGTTTTAAACAAAGCGAAGTAATTCACTTAAAGTATCGAAATGATAAATTATCTCCACTTATCGATGGATTATTTGCGGATTACGGAGATTTATTTGGTAGGATATTAAACTCACAGAAGCGTAAAAATCAAGTTCGTGGCACGGTTGATATGGATATGATTGGTGCTAAAACAGAAGAACAAATAGCGAAATTACAAGAGTTTATAGACAACATGTATAAGTCGATTGGCTCAAAAGATATAGCTATTGTCCCACAACAAAAGGGTATTAATTATAACGAGATATACAACGGTGTTGCGAATGGCCCAAGTGTGGAAGAAATCAATAAAGTAACAAATGGTTTCTTAAATCAAGTAGCTATGGCATTTGGTATTCCAACAGCTCTGATATATGGAGAAATGGCTGATGTAGAAAAGCAAACGAAAAATTATATGCTTTTTACAGTACGGCCATTATTAAAAAAGCTATCTGATGAAGCGAACGTTAAATTCTTTGAAATGAGTGAATATCTTTTGGGACGAAGAATTGAGGTTAAGGCTGTTTCCTATCAAAGTATATTTGATCTTGCGACAAGTATTGATAAACTCATTTCTTCAAGTGCATTTACAGGAAATGAGATTCGATCAGAAGTAGATTATGAAGATTCTGATGATCCAAACCTAAATATCCATCATATTACGAAGAACTATACAAAACTAAATGAATCTGAAGGAGGGGAGAAAGAAAATGACGGTGAAAATTGACGTGAAAGGACCGATTATTTCTAATGATGAAGCTTGGATTTATGATTGGTTTGAAATGGATGCTACAAGCCCAAGTAAGATTTCAAAAGAACTTGAAAATGCAAATGGCGAGGAATTAGTTGTATCAATAAATAGTCCTGGTGGTTATGTAAATGAAGGTTCAGAGATTTACACGGCATTAAAAAATTATCCTGGTCATGTAGAAGTTCAAATTGTTGGTTTAGCAGCAAGTGCAGCATCATTTATTGCAATGGCTGCCGATAAAGTCCGAATTTCTCCAACAGCACAAATCATGATTCACAATGCTTCTATGTGGAATGGTGGTGATCATCGTGACATGGAAAAGGCGGCTGAGATGTTAAAAATAACAGATCGAGCAATTGTAAACGCCTATGTCATTAAAAGTGGTAAATCAGAAGAAGAACTACTTAATATGATGGCTGAAGAGACTTGGATGGGTCCACAACAAGCATTAGAAAATAATTTTGTAGATGAAATCATGTTCATGGAGAATCCAGTTAAAATGACAGCTTCAAGTGCCACTTCTACTATGATCCCGCAGAAAGTAATTGATGGTTTTAGAAATGGAACAATGGGAAAAGGTCAAGGAATTACAAAAGAAGATTTAAATACAGCATTATCAGGGTTAAAAGGTGAAATCCTGAATGATTTACAAACGAATACAAATCCCAAAGAGCTTATTCCAGAACCTGTTAATACAAAGCAGAATCTGAGTAAGCTCTTTTTAACTTTAGGAGGAAAATAAAATATGGTTATTAAATTCAATAACTTTGAAGAGAAGAAATTAGCTTTTGCGAAAGCAACACAGGAAGGTACAACAGAAGAACAATCGGCAGCATTAAATTCTATGATTGAAGCACTTGCTACAGATGTTCGTTCAGATATCTTAAATCAAGTGAATGAATCAATGGTAGATCGTTCTATTATGCAATCTCGCGGCGCTAATGTATTAACAAGCGAGGAAATGAAGTTCTTTAATGCAGTTGTGGAAGAAGGTGGCTTTAAGTCTACTGAAACTTTACCTAAAACAACTCAAGAACGAATCTTTGATGATTTAGTTGAAGATCATCCTTTATTACAACATATTGGTTTAGAAAATTTAGGGGCTGTAACAGAATTCATTTACGGCGATCCAGAGGGTGCAGCAGTATGGGGACCGTTATTTGATGGTATTAAAGGGCAACTAAATGCTACATTCCGTAAAGATAGCATTTCACAACTTAAATTAACAGCGTTTATTCCATTAGCAAACGACATGTTGAAACTTGGACCGGTATGGGTAGAACGTTATGTTCGTACAATGATTACAGAGGCAATGAAAGTGGGTTTAGAACGTGGATTTGTAGCTGGTACAGGTAAAAATGAACCTATCGGGTTATTAAAAGATCCAAGTGGAAGTGTTGTGAATGGAGTATATCCAGATAAGAAGCCAGTAGGCACTTTAACATTCGAACCAGGTCGTAAAACAATCAATGAATTAAAAAGTGTTGTTAAACTACTAGCTAAAAAATTAAATGCTGATGGTTCGGATGCAGATCGACCAAAAAATATTGCTGGTAAAGTAGTAATGGTAACTAATCCGTTTGATACTTTTGATATTCAAGCGAACGCAACAATTCAAAATGCGGCTGGAGTATATGTAACAAGCTTGCCATTTAATCCGATCCTTACAGAATCGGTGTTTGTACCTCAAGGGAAAGTATTATTCTTTGTTAAGGGTCAATATGTTGCAGCGATGGGTGGAACAGAGCCAATCAAAAAATATGAAGAAACACTAGCTTTAGAAGATGCGACAGTTTATATTGCTAAACAATATGCTACAGGTAAACCAAAGGATAAATACACTTCACAAGTTTACACATTGAAACTTGAAGAAGTAACGCCACCAACACAAGGATGATGTGAATGGATACAGTAATTTCAAATGAAATATTACAGCAATTCAAAGATAGGATGCGATTAGGTGATGACGAAGACGATAACCTAAGACGTATCCTTTTTGTATCCAATGAGGCTCTAATAAAAGTATGTGGATCGTATGACATAACCAAAGATGAGACGTTCAAAGAATTAGTTTTTGAGCGTTCTCGTTATGTTTACAATGATGCACTTGAGTATTTTACTAAGAATTTTTTAACCGAAATTAATAGTTTTGGCATTGCAAAAGCTTTAGAAGAAATAAAATTGGACGGTGATTAATATGCGTCCTTTTCACTACAAAAAACCACTGAATTCCGGTGATTTTAGAAATCGAATTAGCATTGAACAACCTGTAGTAATAAAAGATGAATTAAACCAAGTAATCGAAATATCTTGGCAAGAAGTTAAAAAAGCATGGTCAATGATAAAAACGGTAAAAGGGTCTGAGTATATTGAAGCTTCAGCTTCACAAGCTACTCGGATCTATCGTTTTGTAATCCCTTATACATCAGGAATTACAGAAGAAATGCGAGTTAATATGAAAAATCGTATCTTTGATATTGTCGAACCGCCAATGAATGACGATGAAATGTATCAAACATTGACTATTATCGCAAAGGAGCATACTTGATATGAATGATTTTGCGAGTGAGCTTGCTAGAGAATTACAAAGATATGCGAATATTGTGGAAGAAAACTTAGAAAATGAAATTGATGAAGTAGGAGATATTGCTGTAGGTAAGTTAAAGCAAAATAGCCCTAAAAAAACAGGTGCTTATCGTAAAGGATGGCGTAAGAAAAAAGAAGGTAATGGCGTTATCCTTCATAATACGCAAGGACAATTAACGCATCTTTTAGAAAAGGGACATGCCAAAGTCGGTGGTGGTCGAGTTCCAGCACAAGTTCATATTCGTCCAGTTGAAGAGTATGTAATTGACGAATTGCCAAGACGTATTGAAAGGGCGGTCGGGCAATGACATTAGGTGAATTAACAAAAATCCTTGAAGCTACAGGTTATCCTGTGGTTTATTCGCATTTTACAGCAACGCCAACCAATCCAATTCCAGCGCCACCTTATATTTGTTTCCTTGTGGATGGTTCAGCCAATCTCATGGCTGATAACAAGGTCTATCACAAGATAAATGATTTAAATATAGAGCTTTATACAACTAAAAAAGATTTAGTTGCAGAAGCCAAGCTTGAACAAGTCCTAGACGATCATGAAATTCCTTATGATTCGTATGGGACTTTTATTGAATCTGAAAAGTTGTATCAAAAAAATTATGAAACGAGGTTGATGTAAATGAATGAAAACAAAGTAGCTTTTGGTTTGAAAAATGTCCATTATGCACTCTTTGATATTAAAGATGGTGTCGTTACATTTAGTACACCAATTCCATTGCCAGGTGCGGTTGAATTAACGTTTGATCCACGGGGGGATTTAATTGAATTCTACGCGGATGACATGCTTTACTATGCAGCGAGTAACAACCAAGGGTATGACGGAACGTTATCTATTGCGACTATTCCGGAACAATTTGCTGTTGATGCATTAGGTGAGGAATTAGACGAGGAAGATGGCGTGTTAAATGAGTTAGCTGATGCGAAAGGAAAATCATTTGCACTATTATTTGAATTTGATGGTGATGTACGAGCGACGCGCCATGTTATGTTTAACTGTTCAGCAAGTCGTCCGACACTTGCATCTAAAACGAAAACAAATTCAGCAGAACCTAACACAAATGAACTTAAATTTGTATCAAGCCCTATTGATATTAACGGAAAACGTATGGTTAAAACGAAAACTACTACTAAATCAAAACAAGCGATTTATGATAATTGGTATAAGAAAGTATATACAAAAGTACCTGCATTACCAAAAGGAGCGTAAGTAGATGGAAAAGACAATTACAATAGACGGAAAACGAGTCAGATTAAAAAGTACAGCGGCAACAGTTAAACGATATAAAGCACAATTCAGACGTAATTTATTTGCAGATATGATGGGGTTAGGAGCAATTAGTACGTTAACTTCACCAGATGGATCACAACAACCTATCGATACATCTAATCTTGATTTAAGTAAAGTGGATTTTGAGCTTGTTTATGATTTGACTTGGTTATTCGCTAAAACGGCTGATTCCAGTATTCCTGATCCTATGACGTGGCTGGATGAATTTGAAGAATTCCCAATTGAAGAAATCATGCCAGACATAATGGAACTAGTTCAAGTCACTATGGGAGCAAAAAAAAAATAACAGCAAATAATGAAAAGCAAGGGACATTCAGTGATGAAGAATTAACCACTGATTTGTTCCTGGCTCTTTGTTATAAAGCAAAATTAACGCATTGGGATTTAGAAACCATGACAATCGGTGATTGTTTTGATTACATCGCTGAGTTTGCTGAAATGGAGAATCCAGACAAAGAAAAAGTTAGAAAAGCAAGTCAAAAAGACTTTGATTCATTCTAAGAAATGAGGTGAGAAAATGGCAGGAAGAATTAAAGGGATTACGATAGAAATCGGCGGAAATACTCAACCGTTACAAAATGCTTTAAAAGATGTAAATAAACAAAGTGATGCCTTGGCTAAAGAATTAAAAGATGTTGAACGCTTGTTAAAGTTTGATCCAGGTAATGTGGAAGCATTAGCACAAAAACAAAAATTACTTACACAACAGATTGAAAATACAACACAAAAGCTAGATAAATTGAAAGCAGCGGAACAACAAGTACAAGCTCAATTTCAAAACGGTAAAATTTCTGAAGAACAATATCGTGCATTCAGGCGTGAAATTGAATTTACAGAAGGGTCACTTAATGGTCTTAAAAATAAGCTCGGAAACATGAAGGCTGAACAAGAGAATGTAGCGAGTTCCACAAGGCAATTAGAAACATTGTTTAGAGCTACAGGAAAAAGCGTTGATGATTTTGCAGGAGCATTAGGAAATCGTCTTGTGAATGCTATTAAAAGCGGAACAGCTACAAGTCGCCAACTAGAACAAGCGATTGGAATTATTGGTCGTGAAGCATTAGGAACTGAAGCAGATATTGAAAAATTACAACGGGCGCTACGATCTGTGGATGCTGGCAATTCAATACAACAAGTGCGAAACGAATTACGAGACTTACAACAAGAAGCCCAAAGGACAGAAAGAGAATTTCAAGAATTAGATATAGGCTTAGAAAACGTACTTGGTGCAATGGTAGCTGGTGGCGGAATTGCCGGGACAATCGAAAAAGCACTTGATATGTCCAAATTAAAAACAAAGATTGATATCACTTTTGATGTCCCAGAGTCTTCGAAGAAATCAGTAGAAGAAGCTGTGAGAGGCGTTACCGCTTATGGCGTTGATGCTGAGGCATCTTTAGAAGGTGTACGTAGACAATGGACATTAAATAAAAATGCTAGTGATGAGGCGAATGCAGCGATTGTAAAAGGAGCGGCAGTTATTGCTAACTCTTATGAAGGAGTAGATTTTACTGAGTTAATTCAAGAAACAAATGAAGTAGCTGCGGGTATAGGAGTATCAAACGATCAAGCTTTAGCTTTAATGAACTCTCTATTAAAAGCAGGATTTCCACCAGAACAATTAGATACAGTAGCAGAGTATGGAATGCAAATGCATGAAGTTGGGTTCAGTGCTAAAGAAATCCAATATATTTTTGAACAGGGAATAGATACGAAAACTTGGAACATTGATAATCTCAACGATGGGGTTAAGGAGGGGCGATTAAATCTTAAAGGCTTTAGTCAAGAGGTTCCAAAAGCAATGACTGAATTACTAGAAGGTACAGATGTCTCTGCTGAAAAAATGAAAGAGTGGGGAAATGCAGTTGTTAGCGGAGGGGAAGCTGGCTCGAAAGCTATGTCTGAAGTTGCGCAATGGATAGACGGGATTAAGGATAAATCGCTTCAAGATGCTATCTCAATGGAAATCTTTAAAACAAAATGGGAAGACCAAGGGAAAAATTTACTCGCGGTTTATAAAGGTGTAGACAAAGCACAGGATAAGACAAAGCAAAACCAAGATCAATTAAATGAATCTGTTCAAAAGATGGATGCTAATCCAGCTGTGAAATTTCAAAAAGCTATGCAAGATTTACAAGTTGCTCTCGAACCATTGCTAGGCGTTGTAGCCGATGTTATTTCTAAATTCGCTGAATGGATTTCTAACAATCCAGAGTTGGCAGCGACATTAGCAGCAGTAGCAACCGCTATTGGTATAATATCGGGTGCAATCATGGCACTTGCACCTATAGTTGTAACCGTCATGAGCTTTTTAGAAGTTTCAGCATTAGTAGCAGCTGGGATTGTCGCCATTGTTCCAATTATCATAGCAGCTATAGTTGCTCTAGGTTTTGCTATTTATAAAAATTGGGACGATATCAAAAATTGGACAATAGAAACCTGGAATTCTATTAAAGAATATTTGATAGAACTTTGGAACGGTATTGTTCAATCATCTAGTGAAGCCTGGAATTCATTTTTAGAAACAATGCATTCATTCTTTGATCCAATAGGTCAGTTTTTTAGCGATTTATGGACAGGAATAGGCGAGATATGTAGTAGTACCTGGAATTCTATTGTCGAATTTTTCTCAGGAGCTTGGGCTTCATTCACTGAAATGATGCATAGTTTCTTTGATCCGATAGGGGGATTCTTTAGTAGCTTGTGGTCTGGAATTGTTGAAACAGCCTCCTCTTGGTGGACTTCTTTAGTTACAACAGCTTCCGAACTGTGGGGAACACTCGTACAAGCTTGGCAAGAAACTTGGAACACGATTCTCACTGTTTTAGATCCAATTATTTCAGCAGTTTCTACCGTTTTAGAAGCTGGATGGTTACTTATTCAAGCCGGAGTACAAATTGCATGGGCGGCAATTTGCCAATATATTATTCAACCAATTCGAGAGGCTTACAATTGGGTGAGTACAACAATCAGTGAAATGGTTACTTGGCTTGGTACACAATGGGAAATTGCAAAAGTTGTGGCACAAATAGCCTGGGGATTATTTAAGCAATATATCATTCAACCAGTCGTAGACACTTGGAACTTAGTAAAAGAAAAGTTCAGTGATTTAGTTTCATGGCTAAATTCACAATGGGAGACAATAAAATCATATACATCAGCAGCGTGGAGTTTGGTAAAACAGTATGTTATCCAGCCAGTGCAAGAATTGTGGAATGCAACAAAAGAAAAGTTGAATGATTTAGCAAATTGGATATTAGGAAATTGGGCAAAAATCCAATCTTATACACTTGCAGCATGGCAGTTAGTTTATAAATATGTTATTGATCCGGTTATTTCAGCCTATAATTCTACGAAAGAAAAATTCGGCGAAATGTATAACAGTGCGAAAGAAAAGTTTGATGCTATAAAAAATGCAGCACAAGAAAAATTCGATGCGGCTAAACGTAACATCATTGATCCAATCAAAGAAGCGGTTGGTAAGGTAGAAGAATTTATTGGGAAGATTAAGGGATTCTTTAGTGATTTAAAATTAAAAATCCCCAAACCTGAAATGCCATCAATGCCACACTTTAGCTTAGAAACTAGTACAAAAAATGTTTTAGGTAAAGACATTACTTATCCGTCAGGAATTGGCGTGAAATGGAATGCAAAAGGTGGTATTTTTACTCGTCCAACTATTTTCGGAATGAATGGTGGACAACTTCAAGGTGCTGGAGAAGCGGGACGAGAAGCGGTGCTTCCCCTTAATAAAAAGACACTTGGAGACATTGGCGCTGGAATCGTAGCAGCCATGCCACGAGAACAATTTGCTATGCCAGGAGAAATAAATCAATTAATGGGTGACATGAGCCGTATGATGGCTAGTTCTGTAAGTCAATTATCAGCCTTAAAGACTGTTATGAGTGGCGTGTATGGGAATATGTCAAATAGCAAACAGGCTATGACAAGTAGTGTATCAAATCAAGTAATTAATAACTCACTTGGATCATCTGGTGGCGGAGCAATTCCGATGCTTGGTGGTGATTTGGTTGTTGAAGTTCCTGTTGTTATAGAGGGGCGAGATGTGGCGCGTGGTACGTATCGATATACAACCGAGTACCAAGAAAGAGAAAA